>NZ_QTZH01000140.1:0-1551 GCF_003462585.1 Ruminococcus sp. OM04-4AA
CATTGAGGTCGTCGTAAAAGTCCTTGACTTCATCACAACGGCGTTTCAGCTCGTCAAGATCGGGTGCAGACACCCGTATGACGTAGCTTAACTTATACATACTTTCTTTTGTCTGGTCTAAATCAGTTTCCAGCTCGTCCACGCTGTCTAAAGCGTCCACCACATTTGAGCTGGTTTCACTTCCTGCTTGATAGGCGTGATTATCAAGGTCTTTCAGTTCCTTTTTCTTGTTGCGGACGGTCGTTAATGCTTTCCGATTTTCCACGATTTCTACATTCATGCTCGTATCAACGGGGAATGTGAATTGCTGTTGCTGGAAATAGAAGATTTCAGACGACGGAAAATCAAGCTCTCCTACAATCGCATTGACGGTAAAATAGGACACATAGCTTTCCTTGTCCTCATGTTCCAATCGTAAATACCGCTGGCTTTCCTCAATCACACACCTTGTCGGACGGATAAGGTCGTAGTATTTTATCAGCGTCTCTTTGTTCAATTTTTTCTTTGGTAGCTGGTACTCATAATCTTCATAAGCGATACCGTCCCTGCCGTAAAGATGTTCCATGAGATACCCAAAATCATGGATTTCCAAGCGACGCACCTTAAAGCGACGGGAGATTTTATTTTCCAGTAACTTTTCCATTTTTATGTAACGGTTGATTTCATCATTCGGCATGGAAACAAAATCATTCATCAGCGTGTGGTTCACTTCATGGAGAAATTCTGTGAACGTCAGCCACACCGATTTTTTGATGTTCTTCAGATTGAGCTGTTCTTCCGTAACCATGAGCTTAAAGCCAAGAAAAAAGCGGTAGTCCACTTGATTGTCCCCAATCATAGATACTAACGCTTCGGTCTGTTCGTCTATCTTCTGGCAGGCAACTTCCTTTAATTTTCCAGTTACCAGCTTCTTTGACTGTTCCTGCATACTGCGGATTGAGCTTTCTGTGGCAATCTGCAACGCATGAATTTTACCCTCACGGGACTGTGCGATAAGCTGTCGGAAACTGTCATGCACGATAAATTTCTGCTCTGCGGATAGAAAAGAATAGTTGTATGGTATCAGCTCATAGTAGGCGAACACCTCATTGTCCTTGTTCCAGACAAGGTTATTGTCAATATATTTTATCGGGAACATAGTTCACACTCCTTACTGCCGTGATTGTTTCATTCAATATCTGCTTATGCAGTTTTACGGCTTTTCCTGCATAAGTGATTTTTGGTCGCAGGGCATAGGTTATCTGTGATTTCAAAAAGCTGTACGGCTTCTTTCCGTCAAAGGTTTTCTGCGACATGAACCAAGTGAGAGCAACGGGAATACCAAAGTATTTGAGAAATGCTCCCTCAATCATGGAAAGTGGGGGAATATCCCCAAACAGAATAATGAGAAATTCCGTAATCACAAACCATGTAATCTGTGTAAAGGTAACGGGAAAAGGCAGGTTAAAGTCATTGATTGCATACAAGACTTTTTCCACGTTCCAGATACCCGTATAAGATTTAATCTTTTTCAAGTTCTTTCAGCTCCTTTCGTAAGTTCTTCAAAGAGAA
>NZ_QTZH01000141.1:0-1428 GCF_003462585.1 Ruminococcus sp. OM04-4AA
GAAAACATTCCTAAACTCACTTGTACTGATTTAATCAAATCTTTCAATTTTTCGGTTTTATCTTTTGTAAGTTTAGAATCTATCCAAATGCCACATTTTTTAACAATCACATAAAGTAATGACATTAATGGATCACCGTGATTATCATATAACCATGCATTATAATATACTGGAAGATATGAATGTTTTAAATCAATTTCTTCTAATGTTGTACCAGTAAAATATAGCTTCATTTTATCCAGTTCATCTTGGGTATCATCTGTACTAAAATTTTTCATTGTCTGATATTCCAATGTTTTTTCTATTTGCCGAACATAAAATGTTTTCCCCTCTCCCCATCTTGCGTCAAGACTAATAAACATATTTCCTTCGATAAGTTCTAATGCTTCTATAAAATCTTTGATTTCTGTATTTCTCGTTCCATTCTGTTCTTTAATTGACTGTAAAATATTTTCATCCGTAGCTTCTAATGTTGCTCTTTTCATTTGCTAAACATCTTCTTTCTTTTTTATACATCTTCAAGGTGCTTACTACCCTAACACACTATATAGAAGAAATCAAGTTATTTTATCATGATATTGTATTTTCAGAATTTTATTAGTATTTTCAATCAAATTTTATGATTACCAAAATATACTACCCTAACACACTATATAGAAGAAATCAAGTTATTTTATCATGATATTGTATTTTCAGAATTTTATTAGTATTTTCAATCAAATTTTATGATTACCAAAATATATCAAAAATTTTTAATCTTACATCCAATCGGACGAACCATGTAATTGGCAGGATAAAAGAAAAGCACCTTCAGAAGATCAATTTTATCTTCCGTCAGTGCCTTTCTTATTTTATTTGTCGCTATAATGATACCTACATGCCAAGATGTAAATATTTTTCTCATCAATCTTATAAATCAAGCGATCTTTATCATTAATCCGTCTACTCCAGAAACCAGCCAAGTTTCCCGATAATGGCTCTGGCTTTCCTATGCCTTCATTTCCATTTCGGTCAATATCTTTTAAAAGATTATTTATTTTTTTCAATGTCTTTTTATCTTCTGTCTGCCAGTAAGTATAGTCTTCCCAGCCATTATCAGTAAATACTTTATTCATCTTCTAATACCTCAGACAATGCATGAGAAGTAAAATTTCCACTTTCCAGCTGCACTTTGGATTCCATTAACCAGTCATAATTTGCTTTATTTCCCATAACATAAACATTTTCCATTAAGTTATTGTAAGCTTCTTCAGACATCATAACAACATTTTTATTATTTTTGCGAGTAACAATCATTGTCTCATAATCATCCGTCACTTGATCCATATAACTTTTCATATTATCTCTTAAAGACGTATAATTTACAGCTAACATATCATTCACCTCCGTACAGTTTTCTGTACTTAAATTATAACGTACAACATTCTG
>NZ_QTZH01000142.1:0-1403 GCF_003462585.1 Ruminococcus sp. OM04-4AA
CGAACAGACCGAAGCGTTAGTATCTATGATTGGGGACAATCAAGTGGACTACCGCTTTTTTCTTGGCTTTAAGCTCATGGTTACGGAAGAACAGCTCAATCTGAAGAACCTCAAAAAATCGGCGTGGCTGACATTCAAGGAATTTCTCCATGAAGTCAATCACACGCTGATGAATGACTTTGTTTCCATGCCGAATGATGAAATCAACCGCTACATGAAAATGGAAAAGTTACTGGAAAACAAAATCTCCCGTCGCTTTAAGGTGCGTCGTTTGGAAATCAATGATTTTGGGTATCTCATGGAACATCTTTACGGCAGGGACGGTATCGCTTATGAAGATTATGAGTACCAGCTACCAAAGAAGAACTATAAGAAAGAAACGCTGATAAAATACTACGACCTTATCCGTCCGACAAGGTGTGTGATTGAGGAAAACCAGCGGTATTTGCGCTTGGAACATGAGGACAAGGAAAGCTATGTGTCCTATTTTACCGTCAATGCGATTGTCGGGGAGCTTGACTTTCCGTCGTCTGAAATCTTTTATTTCCAGCAACAGCAATTCACATTCCCCGTTGATACTTCCATGAATGTAGAAATCGTGGAAAACAGAAAAGCATTAACGACCGTTCGCAACAAGAAAAAGGAATTGAAAGATTTGGACAATCACGCCTATCAAGCAGGAAGTGAAACCAGCTCAAATGTGGTGGACGCCTTAGACAGCGTGGACGAGCTGGAAACGGACTTAGACCAGAGCAAAGAAAGTATGTATAAGTTAAGCTACGTCATACGGGTGTCTGCACCCGATCTTGACGAGCTGAAACGCCGTTGTGATGAAGTCAAGGACTTTTACGACGACCTCAATGTAAAGCTGGTGCGTCCTGCTGGGGATATGCTGGGGCTTCATTCAGAATTTCTTCCTGCCAGCAAGCGATATATCAATGATTATGTGCAGTATGTAAAATCAGATTTTCTAGCAGGGCTTGGTTTTGGTGCGACCCAGCAGTTAGGAGAAACTACGGGTATCTATATGGGCTATTCCGTTGATACGGGAAGAAATGTGTACCTGCAACCGTCTTTAGCTTCGCAGGGCGTAAAAGGCACAGTTACCAACGCCCTTGCTTCTGCTTTTGTCGGTTCTCTTGGCGGTGGGAAGTCGTTCTGCAATAATCTTCTGGTATATTATGCGGTGCTGTTTGGCGGTCAAGCACTTCTGTTAGACCCTAAAAGTGAGCGTGGCAACTGGAAAGAAACGCTCCCAGAAATCGCCCATGAAATCAATATCGTAAACCTAACAAGCGACAAGGACAATGCAGGACTTCTTGACCCATTTGTGATTATGAAGAATGTAAAAGACGCTGAAAGTCTGGCAATCGACATCTTAACATTCCTTACGGGTATTTCCT
>NZ_QTZH01000143.1:0-1399 GCF_003462585.1 Ruminococcus sp. OM04-4AA
ATAAGAACGAAGAGGTGAACAATATATATCTTAATACAGTGGATGGGGCAACAGTCAAAAGAAAAGATACAAGTACCATCTCGATGTATATTAAAATAAGTGGAATAGCATTTAATAAACCAGTAACTCTATTTCTATGTTCAGAATGATCTTTTGAAAGACCTCCCCATTTAGTAATCATTAAGATGCAGATAAAGTACATTGATTTACTTGACACAGTTAAGAGAACCAGCGAAGTTATATGAATGTTGGTATAAAGGTATGTTTCATTAAATTTGGAAAATATGGCAAACGTAATTGCTTCTGAGAGACCCATGAAAGTTGTGAGAATAAGGGCATGAAAAAAGCATGTGCGCCATTTTGCTGTACATAAAACTTTTAGGATAATGAAATTTATTAATGAGAAAATAACGGTATTGAGTAAGAGAGAATTAGCGAAAGAAAGCAAAAATAAAATTCCATAACCAATAGAGATTAGGCTGGTTTTTAATATCCTAGAGTATTTTAAGTCAAATACATCATGGATATACAGCCATAGAATACCAGCTTCTACAATATAAACAAAAAAGATATAAAAAATTTTATCCAAGTTAATCACCGTCTACTTTCTAAATATAGTAAAAAAGCATCTTTAAATTGAGTATATTTTCGTCGTGTTAGGTATGCCTGATATTGATTGTTGCAAAGATAAATCAAAGAATGATCGAAACTGGATACATGCTCCAAATTTACAATAAAACTTCTATGTGACTGAAAAAAAGAAGGCATGTGAAGTTGATTCAGCCAATAATTGATGTTATGGATACAGAGATAATCATTGTCAGATACATGGACGATGGTTTTATGGTTATTCGCTTCAATAAAAACAATATCCTTAGACAGAACAACGAAGGTACCGTTTTTTGTTTCGATAGAGATTTTAATGATAGAGTTATTATACAAAGCAAGGGCGTCTTTCATATTTCTAAAAATTCGCTGCTTATCTAACGGTTTTGATAAATAGCGAAATACATGAAAGCGCATTGCCTCGTCTAGATATTGCGAATAGGAAGTTACAACAAAAATAATAGCATTGTTGTTCTGTTGTTTGAGTTCATTTCCTATATATATTCCATTCATCCCCGGCATCTCTATATCTAGAAAAACAATATCCTTGCTTTGGAAATCTTGGAGTAAATCCGTTCCATTATTGTAGATAACAATTTCTGGATATTTAAGAGAGCTTTTTTGAAAGAAAGAAATCAATATTTTTTCGAGTTGTTGAGATAATTCTAGATCGTCATCACAGATTAAAATTCGCATAAAAACCTCCTTATAGGATAACTCTAATCATTAAAATTCGCATAAAAACCTCCTTATAGGATAACTCTAATCATTATACTATAAGAAGGTCATAAAA
>NZ_QTZH01000144.1:0-1351 GCF_003462585.1 Ruminococcus sp. OM04-4AA
CAAACATAAGTTCTCGGTTGCGTATCAGAAGAAGCACATGGTATAATCTTCTTGCGTGTAGGTATATCATGGCTTCGGTCTGATAGAACCTTTGGCGGTTTCTTTGGAAGCCGCCTTTTTAATTTGCCGCAGTTCTTGTTACGGCTTTTACATTTCCTCTATCCCTCAAATCACGACCTTCATTCGCTTCCATAAACATTTCCAGAATATCGGTTTTAATCAGGACTTTGCGACCAACCTTTAATACTGGAAGTTTCTTCCATTCTACAAGCTGTCTTAAGGTATTTCTGCCGATTCCCGTATAATCAGCAGCTTCTTCGATGGATAATGCAATTTTTCTTTGCGTCATATAATCACCTCCTTATAAATTGCATTATGCAATTCTTGTGATGTAAGTATATCCTTTCCAAATCTTTTTGCCAAGCGTTACGAAATATTAAAAATAATTTTTATATTGCATATTGCAATTTCGGAAAAACAATGCTATAATTCATACATACCGAAAAAGGAGGCAGTCAGCATGAAAGATAAAGAACTACGCAAGCTGATAGGCAGCAGAATAAAACAGCGCCGTCTGGAATTGAATCTGACACAGCCTTATGTCGCAGAAAAGATGGGTGTTACCGCTTCTACAATCCTGCGTTATGAGAATGGTTCGATTGACAATACGAAAAAAATGGTGCTGGAAGGTCTTTCGGAAGCACTCCATGTATCCGTGGAATGGCTCAAAGGGGAAACAGATGAATATGAAACCGACATTACGGATAAGAGAGAATTACAGATTCGTGATGCGATGGGAGATATTCTGGAACAGTTACCGCTTGCCCTTACCAAAGAAGAAGATGCTTTTTCAAAAGATTTATTACTGCTGATGTTAAAACAATATGGTCTGTTTTTGGATTCCTTCCAGTTCGCCTGCAAAAACTTCAAGGGAAATGCTGGTCAGACGGATATTGCCAAAACAATAGGGTTTGAATCGAATGATGAATATAATGAGATTATGTTCTTAAGGGAAATCACTCCTACCATCAATGCTTTTAATGAGATGGCAGACATTGTAAGGCTCTATTCCAAGAAACAAAAAACAGCAGAACAAAGGCTTGCAAATCTTTTATCAGAAGTCTTATACGAAGATTCCGAATCGGTATAGTAAGACAACCGGAGTTATGATATACTTACACGCACGAAGCATTTCATCAGTTCCGATTGTCTAATATCGAAAGGAGACATACGATTATGGCAAAAGGATCTGTAAGAAAAAAAGGAAAGAAATGGTACTACCGCTTCTATGTAGAGGACGCAAGCGGCAATCTTGTTCAGAAAGAATGCGTTGGAACAGAAAGCAAAAGTG
>NZ_QTZH01000145.1:0-1347 GCF_003462585.1 Ruminococcus sp. OM04-4AA
TTGTCTATTTGCAAACGTACCCCTCTGTTAGATACCGAGGGGTTTTACCTGCTGGCGTGGCTTACGCCACACCAGCAACGGCTAGTCCGTGCCGTCGCCTTTCGCTTCGCACGTCGCCGTCCCGTCCTGCCTTGCGTTATTCGATTACCAGCGTGAACGCTTCTGGATCATCAACAATGTTGTATGAACCGAGCGTGTCCGCTGTCTGTGTATATCGGAAATGAAACAAAGGCTTTTGTCCTTTCATGGAAAAACGGGAACGGTACACCGTACCATATAAAGCGTTGGGCTTTGCCACATCATAGCTGAACAGAGTAGAAGCAAAATCATTCTCCCTGCATTTTTTGATAATTTCCTCTGCACACTTTTCTTTATCTGTAATGATAAGACGGTTGAGCGTAAAGGTAACGTGTTCTTCATGGAAATTTTCTGATGAAGTCCCCATACTTCCTACTACATCAATCTCACGTCCCCATTGCAGATAGGAAACCGCCACTCCCAGCACAAAAAGTACCGTGATTGTTATTATTTTTCTCTTTTTGCACATACTGTTACTGTCCTTTCTTGTAGGGTGTATTATAATACAGTCTACGATAATACATCTTATTTATCAATACAGTTGTATCTTATAATTCAAAGAAAAGACGAGGTACAGCGTATGCAGGTATATATTGATTTAGAAAATCTTTTGAAAGAGAAGAATATCAGCAAAAACAAAGTCTGTGAAGCGTGTAAATTACAGCGGACACAGCTTAATAACTATTGCAAGAACAAAGTTTCCAGAATTGACCTTACAATCCTTGCAAAGCTCTGTGATTTTCTGGAATGTTCCCCAAACGACATATTGAAATTGAAGTAGGACTGTCAGCTTTCGTTGCTTGCAGTCCTTTTTTCTTCCAGCCTGCCGATTTCTTGTAGAAAATCATGTCCTTTCGGGACTAAAGGCGTGTAAAATTCACTTATAACACTTGTTCCCACATCACAATAGCCACGCCCCTTGATACGCTTCTGAAAAAACTGCTTTTTCACATCTGAACCGAACAGCATACCGTAACCTAATTCGCTGATACGCCCCAATCCCACACGGAAATTGAAGTTATCTCTGATACCGTCCGAGAAATATTTTGCGTCTGGACGCTGACAGGCAACGATAAGGAAATAACCTGCTTGTCGTCCTAACATGACGATTTTCTTTAACTGGCTAAGTAGGCTCACGCTTTCTTTTGTCCCCAGCATTTCAAAAAATGCCACATATTCATCAAAGATAAGAAAGCAGGGTGGCAGTCCCAAATAGGCGTAGTTTTCGCCCGTCTTATAGTTCGGGTGTCGCTTCATTTCCTCGCTTCG
>NZ_QTZH01000146.1:0-1325 GCF_003462585.1 Ruminococcus sp. OM04-4AA
CAAGAAAACTATACGAAAGTATGGAGAAATAGATAAATAAAATGAGCGAATTACACAATAAAATTCAAAAAAGTTGTTGTAAAAAACTGGAAAAAAGTGTAAAATAAAGAAAAATTATTTGCGGAAAATCGCATGGTTTCAGAAGATGTAAAGTTCCTTAGAACTTTATTTTCTATCACATTTCACAAGGAGGAAAAAAATATGTTACGTGTGGATTATGAGGCTCTGGCAGCCGGTTCAAAAACTTTACAGGATCAGGGAGCAATATTTGAAGAATGTATTGATAGAATGCGTCAGGTAATTGAAGGTCTTCCGGATGTATGGGAGGCAGACACCAGCAAACGTTATGTAGAGCAGTTCCAGGAAGCAGAACCGGGACTTAAGAATGTACGACAGATGATTGAAGATATGGCTGTTCAGATGCAGAAAATTTCTGATAACTTTGCACAGGCAGATAGCGATATGGCTGGACAAATGTAAATATGAATGAAAGTAGGAAGCCGCCAATGTATAATGGCGGCTTTTCTTAAAAGGAGGACAGGACGTACAAATGGAAGGACAGGAAAATACACAGTCTCAGCCGGGACTGAACTTAGATACAGAAATCTTACAAAAAAATGAAAATATTAGCACTTCCTTATGTGACCGTTTTGGCATCCACATGTATACTTCGGAATTTATGGAGCAAGAAAAGGCTTATCAGGAAGAACAAGAAGAGAAGAATAATGAAATATTTTTGAATGTTTTGAATAATCCGGAAAAAGAAATTACAGAAACCGCATTTCAAAGAGTTATGCAAGCAGATACAACCGCAGTTATTAAAACAGAATATAATGAGAACAATGAAACCAATAATCAATATATGAATATTGCATATGGTATATTTGGCGCTATATTGGCTGGAGTTGTCCTCTTTTTCATAGAAAAGTATAGGAGAAAACGTAATGAAAATCACCATAACAATCAAAAATGAATGGAGTGGAAAAACTTATGATATTTCTCTGGATAATCAGCAGAAGATTGCAACTACGTTGAGAGTTATGCGAGAAAATCTCCCAGAGTCTATGCAGGGAATTGGGATAGAACCAGAAGTGCAATCAGAAAGGACAAGTCGACGCTTGAACATGAGAAAAACGTATGAAGAATCTCATATTTATACAGGGGATATATTGATAATTTCGCAGGGACGGGAGAAATTAGGAGAGGAATAGATTGAAATGAGAAAAAAGAGTTTAGAAACTTCTAATATGAAACAACCAAAGATAGAAACAGAAAAGAATATAGAATTTTTAAAAGAAGAAATCAAAAAATCTGCTATTCATGCA
>NZ_QTZH01000147.1:0-1313 GCF_003462585.1 Ruminococcus sp. OM04-4AA
ACTTTTTTCCGGATATAAAGAGAAAACAAAATTCATTTGCATAATGATTTCCTTTAGAATCCTTTATCCAAAACTTGTTCTCTATGTCTATAGCTTCCATTAACAAAACTGCCTCTCTAGATTTTTTTATAATTTGATATAGAAGAGTTATTTGGATATCATCATCTAAATCAAGTAACAATCGATTGTCTCCTTGAGCGATATATACATATCGAACAATCTGCCATTCCTTACGCACTCTTGTAAATTTTTCTTCCCAACTTTCTGTTTTTGATTTTTGTAAAAATATCTTTTTTTCTAACACCCATGTAGCGGGCGCAAGGATTGTTTTTCCCAATATAATTCTCGGTGTATATGCTAAGCCAAATGATTGAAACAATCCTAAGATACTTCCAATTCTCGCATGTTCTAAATTAGATATATCTCTCAATAATCGAAACGCATCGCTTCCTATAATAGGATTTAGCATATTATTCGAAATTATCTTTTATTTTTTTATTTAATGAAAAAGAATATGCAAATAATTTATTTGAAATTCTATCTACCCCTATTCCAATATCCGATATTTTTATTTCTTGTTTATCCTTTGAGCCATTAGTATTAAAAGATATTTGGTACTCATAACTGTTTGTATTCATTGTTACATTATCCAATCTCCCATTTCTAGAAAATTCACACAATGATGCAATAATATAATCTTCGCTCAGTGTTTTCTGCTCTTTATTTGCGAATTCCTTTACAATGCATTCCTCAATCATGTCTGAGAATCTTCCCCATGATCTTCCTGCAATATCACAAATACTAGCACCAGTAAATAAAATTTGAAAATTATTTTTGTCAATATCAGATTTTTCTTTTGCAAGAACTTCAACAAATATATCAACAGAGGGTAACTCTGTTAAAGGAGTAATATTTAACTCTGAGAGTATATCATCTAAATCTTTTTCAATGATTTCTACTTCATTTTTTCCATTTATGAGTGCATATTGAATTTTAGTCCAAATATATTCTTTTATCCTTTTGCACAATGTTGTTTCATAACCAACTTCCTTATTTCGATAGCATTTTGCTCCTGTATACCTGCAGGTATTCCTATTCCTATATCATTATCAAGTACTTCCATTACTGGAACAACTCTATGATAACCATATTTTTCAATAAAATCATTTTTATATTTTGACAAAAAATCTGTTTCGGCTGCTTCTGAAATTTTTGAAAAGCAATTAAGTACTTTTTCACATTTTGACAAAAAATCTGTTTCGGCTGCTTCTGAAATTTTTGAAAAGCAATTAAGTACTTTTTCACATTCTTTT
>NZ_QTZH01000148.1:0-1291 GCF_003462585.1 Ruminococcus sp. OM04-4AA
TGTTATATGCGTAGGTTACGTCCTTTTCGGATGTCTCTCCCTTTGCGTCCTGGTATGATTTCTCCAACAGGTCATTCAGTTTGTCGTAATCATACGTGGTTTTCTTGCCACTTGCCTGTGTATGTCCGGTCAGTCTGCCTTTTTCATCATAATCAAATCTCTCGGTTCTTCCTGCCGGATCTTTAATGGATGTCAGGTTGCCTTCTAAGTCATAAGTATAATTCGTTGTCTTATTTGCTGCATTGGTGAAGGTTTGATATAAAACTGCCAGGATTTTACTCCCGGCAGTCCACTTTTTCCATATTCAGTTATTCTGTTGGAAACATCGCTGTCTCCAGCTTGCTTCCTTCGGTTTCAGACATCTCATACGTCCCGGAATGATTCTTTTCCACTTTTACAGTTACTGTCACCGAATCTCCATAGCTGTTCTTATCAATGCTCTTCTGCACGCTTTCCGTTAAAACAGATGCAAATACACCCGGATCTGTTTCTTTCATTCCCTGTACAATCTTTTCCTTGCTGACTTCTGCGGAGCTCTGCTGCAATGTCTGAAACACATCGGATGGTTCAACTTTTACACTGACCGTGTAATTACCATCCTCATCCTTTTTCTCATCCTGCACCTTGTACTTCGCCAGTTTTTTAACCTCTGCCATCTTCTCTGTGTAAGCTACAATCTCCTCTTCTGTGATATTGTCGGAAGAGGTAAATTGCTGGCGGATGCTTTCATTCAAATCTTCTTCGACCTGTTTCTTCGCATCCTTTTCTGAGATTTCCATCAGATTCGCATAATCTGTATACTCTCTATGATACTCTGCATCAAGAGAAGATTTGACATAGGATTGGGCATCGAAATCGGATTGCTTGGAACAAGCACTAAAACCAACGCATAACATTGCTGTTCCGAAAATCACTATATATTTTTGTAATCTCTTCATCCTGTCATCCTCGCGTTTTTACTTTACGAAAAAATCCACAAATTTTTCAGCTTTTGCTGGCAGTTTAAATCTATATTCTTTTCCGTCATAATTAAAAGAAAACTTTCCACCAAACATTCCAGCCTTTCCTCGGATATTTTTCATATCGGGAATATGAATCTTTGCCAGTTGTTCACCATAAGAATTATCAATATTAGCATGATGAACATATAATGTATCTTTGCATATACTCAACAGCACCAATCCTTTAATCCTACCGCAAATTCCTTCTAGAAGATATTTTTTTGATGCATAAATCCTTTAATCCTACCGCAAATTCCTTCTAGAAGATATTTTTTTGATGCATAAATATA
>NZ_QTZH01000149.1:0-1256 GCF_003462585.1 Ruminococcus sp. OM04-4AA
AACAGCTATATTAATTAGTTAGGAATTATGAACAGCTATATTAATTAGTTAGGAATTATGCTGATTTTTCAATGTTTTATATCACTAGGAAATGTTGAAATAGTTATCATTATTTTATCAATTTGTATTTTTTCGTTGATACTAGAAATTGCATTAAAAGTAATATAAAATTCCCATTTGCAAAACTTCATATCCATACACACAAAGCAGTTAGTCTTAGGATTGACTGCTTTTTTCGTACCCAGAAAGGAGTGATTGATTTATGCGTAAGATTTGGAATAAAGGACACCGTATCAGAGCCAGCGACAAGCACCTTGTCTACCACTTTTCCATAGGGATGCTTCTGGTGGTATTCGTGGCGGTTCTTTTGCTACTCAATATCAAACAGCTTATGCGTACTGATTGGGAGCATTTCAGCTTGTTAGAAAACGGCTTGACGCTCTCCCCTTACAACTTCATAACCATATTGATAGCGACGGGTGTTTGTGCATTGGTCGCTTTTCTGTATTACCGCTTCTGTTACGACAGTTTCAAGAAGCTCCTGCACCGTCAAAAGCTGGCAAGAATGGTACTGGAAAATAAGTGGTATGAAGCCGATACCGTACAAGACAGCGGTTTTTTTACTGACCGGCAAAGCAGATCAAGGGAAAAAATCGTCTGGTTTCCAAAGATTTATTATCAAATGGAAAAGGGACTGCTTCATATCCGCTGTGAAATTACGCTGGGGAAATATCAAGACCAGCTTTTACGGTTAGAGGATAAATTGGAAAGTGGCTTGTATTGTGAACTGACCGACAAGACCCTGCACGACGGCTATATCGAATATACCCTGCTTTATGATATGATAGCGAACCGTATTACCATTGATGAAGTACGGGCAGAAAACGGCAGTCTTAGGCTGATGAAAAATCTTGTCTGGGAATATGACGCACTCCCTCACGCTCTTATCGCTGGTGGGACGGGTGGCGGTAAAACTTATTTTCTGCTGACGCTCATTGAAGCCCTACTGCATACCAACGCTGTCCTTTACGTCTTAGACCCGAAAAATGCGGACTTAGCAGACTTGGGGACAGTTATGGGAAATGTGTATCACACCAAAGAAGAAATGATTGATTGCGTCAATGCCTTTTATGAGGGCATGGTACAGCGAAGCGAGGAAATGAAGCGACACCCGAACTATAAGACGGGCGAAAACTACGCCTATTTGGGACTGCCACCCTGCTTTCTTATCTTTGATGAATATGTGGCATTTTTTG
>NZ_QTZH01000015.1:0-64334 GCF_003462585.1 Ruminococcus sp. OM04-4AA
AAGACCCCTTGAAGACGACGAGGTAGATAGGGCAGAGGTGGAAGTGTGGTAACACATGGAGCTGACTGTTACTAATAGGTCGAGGGCATAACCAAAGCAGTGATAGGTTGGATGATGATGTTGGTTTTGACTGTATGTAGTTTTGAAGGTACATGAAATATGGATAGGAATGAGAAGCAGTGCGAAAGCGCTGTTTTTTTTGTTAAACAATTTGAGTTTATAATGAAAAATAAAAAGAAATAACGTAATATAGGTAGTAGAATAAGCAAAAAGGAGTGTGTCAGGATGGCAAGAATCGATCACGCGGCAATCCGTACAAAATTATATGAAGAAGCACAACATTTTTTTGAAGATGTATTTGAGATGCATATGTGGAGAGAAATCGGTGAAAAACCGGGAAGAAAATGCTGGTACAAAGAAGGTATCCAGCTTTGCGAAGTAGAGGAGCTGGATGCAGCATCAGAAAATGGATATGATCATATTTCCATTGCAGTAGATTCAGAAGCAGAGATTATGGAGAAAATCAAAGCGTATCCGGTAAAAGCAATCAATGACCATTGGTTTTCGCTTCCAAACGGAACAAAGATTGAGCTAAAACCGCTGGCAGAGTGGAAAGTAGATGCATAAAACCTCACAAGGAGATTATGAAGTATGAGATTAAGAAATATTTTGATTGTTGTAGAAGATATCGAGAAATCGAAGAAATTTTATCATGATTTATTTGGACTTGATGTAATACTTGATAATGAAGAAAATGTCATTCTGACAGAGGGACTTGTTCTTCAGGAGAAAACAATTTGGAAGAACTTTCTGGAAAGAGATATCATTTCAGAGAGCAATTCCTGTGAGCTATATTTTGAGGAGAAGAATATCGAAGCCTTTGTCGAAAAACTGGACAAACTTTATCCGGATATAAAGTTTGTGAATCGTTTGATGATGCATAGCTGGGGACAGAAGATTGTTCGTTTTTATGATTTGGATGGGAATTTGATAGAGGTTGGAACACCAATGTAAAAAAACAATTTAATAGTACTAGTAAAAAGAAAGAAACCGACAGGATAAGAATATTTTATTTATTTGCAAATCATCCTGTTGGTTTCTTTTATTAAGTTTGTTCTATTTCAAGTTTACTTTGTCAAACTTTCCAAGATAACTATCTGATCATCCCTAGAAATGCTTCATGAATCCGTGTGTCCTGATCTAATTCCGGATGAAATGCAAATGCCATCTGATTCTTATATTTCACTCCGACAATACGATCCTCTACAATACTGAGAATCTCAGGTGTATTTCCGGACGTGTCTGTATGAACAGATTCTACATAAGGTGCTCGGATGAAAGTCATAGGAATTTCACCGATACCGGCTGCTTCAGCATTTGTATGGAAGCTTCCAAGCTGGCGACCGTAGGCGTTTCGTTTGACTGTCATAGGAATGGTTTCAAAATAGGTTTCGTCTTGTTCAGCAATGTCAGAAGCCAGGAGAATCATTCCGGCACAAGTGGCCAGAACAGGCATTCCTGATTGAATCTTTTCTTTTAAAGGTTCGAACATGTTAAGATCGTGTAAGAGTTTTCCCTGAACGGTGCTTTCACCGCCGGGAAGGATAATCCCATCAAAATCTTTTTGCAGATCAGAAGCCTGTCGGAGTTCAATGGTATGAACTCCAAGCTTTTGAAGCATCTGTTCGTGCTCTATGAATGCTCCTTGAAGGGCAAGTACTGCGATTGTCATTTTATTTTCCTCTTTCTGCCATGAGAAGTTCAATTTCCTGTTCGTTGATGCCGACCATAGCTTCGCCAAGGTCAGATGAAAGTTCAGCGATCAGTTTTGCATCTGTATAGTTTGTAACGGCCTGTACGATAGCAGCAGCACGTTTCGCCGGATTTCCGGATTTGAAGATACCGGAACCGACAAAGACTCCCTCTGCGCCTAACTGCATCATAAGAGCAGCATCAGCAGGAGTTGCAACACCGCCGGCAGCAAAGTTTACAACAGGAAGTTTTCCGTTTCATGTACGTAAAGGACAAGATCATAAGGAACCTGCAACTGTTTGGCTGCCTCGAAAAGTTCATCTTCACGCATACTTACAAGTTTGGAAATTTCACTGTTCATTTTGCGCATATGGCGAACTGCCTGAACAATATCACCGGTTCCCGGTTCACCTTTTGTACGGATCATAGAAGCTCCTTCATTGATACGTCTGAGTGCTTCGCCAAGATCTTTTGCACCGCAGACAAATGGAACATCAAACTCTCTTTTGTTAATATGGTAGACATCATCTGCAGGTGAAAGGACTTCGCTTTCATCAATATAGTCGATTTCAATTGCCTGAAGTACCTGAGCTTCTGCAAAATGTCCGATTCTGCATTTGGCCATAACAGGGATTGAAACAGCTTCCTGGATTCCTTTGATCATCTTCGGGTCACTCATACGGGAAACTCCACCAGCAGCGCGGATGTCAGCCGGAATTCTTTCCAGCGCCATAACAGCACATGCACCGGCAGCTTCTGCAATCTTTGCCTGTTCCGGAGTTGTAACATCCATGATCACTCCACCTTTTAACATCTGTGCCAGATTTTTATTCAATTCATAACGTTCATTATTTGTACTCATTTTTAAATCTCCTTTTCTTTACTAATTCGATAGGTAATAGTATAATGACAAAGTGACTATATAAAAATACTCAGTTTTAATATATTCAAAAAGGTCAGAGTGGAGAAAAAAGTAAATATGTTGACGTATAATTTTGAAAATATAGGGTCAGATACGCTTTATCAATATTTGTATAAATGTATCAAAAATGACATTATTCAAGGGAAAATTAAGAGTGGAGAAAAACTTCCATCAAAGCGTGCACTTGCAAAAAATCTGGCTATAAGTGTAATTACAGTAGAAAATGCTTATGGGCAGCTTGCAGCAGAGGGATATATTTATTCTGTTCCAAAGAGTGGATTTTATGTAGCAGACCTGCGGGATGACAGAATGAAAAGCGAGAGTGGTTTATCAGAAAATAGGATTTACAGCAATAAGTTAAACCTTACCGGTGGAAAGAATGCTTATATCGCAGATTTTACGAGTAATCAGACGGAACAGAGTGCATTTCCATTTTCTATTTGGACAAAGACGATGCGGGCAGTAATGAATGACTATCAGACTGAATTGATGCTTAATCCACCGTGTGGCGGAGTAATGGAATTAAGACAAAGCATTGCGGATTATCTGAAAGCATTCCGAAACATGACGGTGCGGCCGGAACAGATCATTATTGGTGCTGGAACAGAATATTTGTCCAGTCTTTTGATTCAGCTTTTGGGAAAGGAATTGAAATATTCAGTTGAAAATCCGGGATATCATAAAATCGCAAAAATTTATCGCAGTATGGGAGCTTGTTATGAGTATATAGAAATAGAAGAGGACGGACCGAAGGTAGAAGAACTGGAAGAAAAAGAAATCAATGTGATACATTGTTCTCCATCGCATCATTATCCAACCGGAAGGGTAATGCCAATCAGTAAACGTTATGAGTTACTTGGCTGGGTGACAAAAACGAAAGATAGATATATTATAGAAGATGAATATGACAGTGAACTTAGATTGAATGGTAAGCCAATTCCATCACTTCAGAGCATTGATGTATCGGGAAAAGTGATTTATATGAATACATTTTCCAAGACTTTGTGTTCAACAGTGCGAATCAGTTATATGGTGCTGCCGGATGAATTGGCAGAACGATTTTACAGAGAACTTTCTTTTTATTCCTGTACGGTATCAAATTTTGAACAATATACGTTAGCGCAGTTTATGAATTCAGGGGCATTTGAGAAACATATTAACCGGCTGCGTAATTATTATCAGCAGAAGAGAGACAGGATCTTGGAAGCATTTTTACAAGGAGCATTGAAAACTAAAATTAAGATTCTGGAAGAAGATGCAGGAGTACATTTTTTAATGAAAGTAGATACAAACTTGAGTGAAGAAGAATTTCTGGATAAAATGAAGAGCAAAGGAATTAAGCTGGCTGCATTGTCATCCTATTATCATTCAAGTGAGAAGAAGAAAAAGTATGAAAATATTTATGTTATGAATTATTCATTTGTTGATTGTGAAAAAATGGAATATGTTGCAAAGATGATAACACAAGTGGAATGACATGGAGAAAAGTATGGAGGGAGAAAGATAAAATGACTTTGCGAAAGAAGTTAATGCTCTCTTTTTTGATACTGGTGCTTTTGATGGGATCAATGATTGGATATTTTTCTTATCAAAATGCAAAAAATCTTGTATTGGAAAACAAAGAACAAGAAATGGCTGATACAATTAACAGAATTGATATCTCTATTAATAGTCAGGTTCAGCAGATCAATCGTCTGGCTGAAAATGTAAAATCCAGTCAAATCGTGAGGGCATATTTGAAAAAAGAGATACATACGCAGGAAGAAACAGAAGAATTAAATGATTGGATGGAAGGGCTTTTAAATCTTATATCAAGCTGCTCAGATTTGATACTGATGAATGAAGATGGAACCGTGTATTACAGCTATTCAGGCTGTCAGGCAGTGAATGATAAAAGGCGGATGGAAGTATATGAGAATGCAGCAAGTAACCTTGTTGGAGATGGTACCTGGACGGAAAAAGGAAGTTCGCTTTGTCAGAAAAATGCAGAAGAAGTAGTAACATTTATAAGTTCTATCAATAAGGTAATTCTTGCGATAGAATTGAATCCGGAGACGTTTGGACTTTTGATGTTGAATAATTATAGTACCTTTCAAAATCAGTACACTTATCTGGTGGATTGCGCCGGAAATGTTCTGTGCTCGAATAAGACAAATATTTATGATTGGGGAGATGTCGTAACAAAAGGGATGGAAAAAGGAGTTAGAAGATATGAATTCAACTGGGATAATAAGGATTATTTTGCCTGTAGGCAGTATAATGGACTGACCGGATGGGAGACTTATTCAGTGGTTTCGACAGATGATTTCTTTCCACAGGCAAAGAGACTTCGAGAAGCAATTATGGGCCTTGTTTTGCTGGCAATGCTGGCGGCAGGAGTTGGAATTTTTATTTTGTCCTATACATTTACAAGGCCAATCGGGAGATTGAAAAATGCTATGAAACAGGTCGAAGCAGGAGATTTTGAAATACAGGTAGAATCAAAAGCACATGATGAAATAGGAATGCTGATTCAGTCTTTTAATTATATGGTCAGTAGATTACGCCAATTGATTATGGAAGTATACCAACAAAAACTGGCACAGAAGAATGCAGAGCTTACAGCACTTCAGGCTCAGATCAATCCACATTTCCTTTACAATACATTAGATTCTATCAATTGGATGTTAATTGAAAAGGGAGAATGGGAGATAAGTGATGTTGTAGTATCTTTAGGAGATATTTTGAAATATTCACTTCATGGAGAAGAGATTCTTGTACTTTTTGAGGAAGAATTAAAATATATTGAAAGTTATCTTTGTATTCAGAAGAACCGATTAGAAGATCGTCTGACAGTTCAGATAGAAATAGATGAAGAAGCAAAGCTGTGTTTTGTTCCGAAGCTGATTCTTCAGCCGATTGTGGAGAATGCGATTCTGCATGGAATTGAGAAGAAGAAGGAGATGGGCAGAATCCAGATTCAAGCGATTGTCAGAGAAGGAACTCTTGAGATACATGTAACAGATGATGGAATCGGTATGCAGCCAGATCGTTTGATGAGGTTTAGGGAGAGTATTATGTCAGATGAAATTAGTGGAAAGCATATTGGAATGCGAAATGTACATCGTAGAATTCAGTTGCATTTTGGAGAGGCATATGGATTAAAAATTGACAGTGAATGGCAGAAAGGGACAACCGTTACTATTCTTCTCCCGGTAGAAGAAGTGGATCAGGCAAAGGAGGTTACAGAAGATGAAAATCGTAATTGTAGATGATGAACCGAAGATCAGGAATGGTCTATCAAAATTATTGTCATCCAGACCTGGATTTGATATTACAGGTGTATTCGAAAATGCCATGGAAGCGCTGGAACAGTTGTCTGTTTCTTATGCGGATGTGATTATTACTGATATTAAGATGCCGGAGATTAATGGTCTGGATCTGATCAATCGAATCCGTGAAAAGGATGAGAATACAAAAATTATTATATTAAGTGGTTATAGTGATTTTTCTTTTGCACAGAGAGCAATAGAGCTTGGTGTGACCAGATATCTGACAAAGCCTACAAATGCCAGAGAATTGATTGGAATTCTGGAAGAAATTGAGAAAAATATTCAGAAACCTCGGAGGGAAGAAAAACAAGAAATGAAAGTGACAAATCTTTTTGTTCAGAAAGCGATGGACTACATTTCTATGAATTATTCACAAAAGCTGACCTTGACAAAGATTTCAGAACAACTTTGTATCACGCCCAACTATTTGAGTGAGTTGTTTAAAAAACATACAGGTCAGAATGTATCTGAATATATTATAGATTACCGGCTGGAGAAAGCTTGTCAATTTCTTAAGAATCCGCAGCTTAGAATAGGAGAAGTTTCAGAAAAAGTGGGAATTAACGATGTTCGTTATTTTAGCAGTATGTTTAAGAAAAAATATAATCTTACGCCGACAGAATACAGAAACAAACAATAAAAGATAAAAAATATATTTTAAATAATTCTCTCATGGAAATGTAGAAAATCTAACATAAAAACCGTAAATATTAAACAAAAATAGAAAGTTATCACATTGAAAATACAACAAAATGTACTAAAATTGAAGTATAAGATATCAATGCGCAAATGATATATCGAAACAAAAATAAAAAATAATGGAGGTACATTATGGGGGCTTTTCAAAGACAGATAGGCGATATGGTAGAATTGACACCGGAAGGTGAAAAGGAAATCCATAAATACAAAAATAATTATGCAGATGCGACAAAACCATTGAGTTCAAAAGAGCGTAACTGGTCAGCATGGGACATGGGAAATCTGTGGATTGGTATGATTGTATCTATCGCAGTATATCAGGTGGCAAGTGGACTGATCGTATCTGGTATGTCATGGGCACAGGCATTGTTAACGATTGTATTAGGACATACACTAGTTATGATTTTTGCAGTTGTTCTTGGACATTTCGGTACAAAGTATGGACTTGGTTATCCGATGCTCAGTAAAATGGTGTTTGGATCAAAAGGAACTGTAGTCCCGTCAATTGTCCGTGGAGTACTTGGGTGTTTCTGGTTCGGTGTTCAGGCATGGATTGGCGGTCAGGCACTTAATGCAATTATCGGAGCAATCATTCCAGCATGGCATGGACTTGGATTTAAAGGTTTATTTATTTCATTCTTATTATTCTGGGCAATGAACGTATATATTGCAGGATCAGGATCCAGTGCATTACAGAAACTGGAAAAGTTTGCAGCACCGGTATTGATTGTGTTGAGCTTTATCGTAATCATCTGGGGAATTAGAAGTGCAGATTGGAGTGTGTCGAAACTTCTTTCTGACCCATCTCTTCAGGGAGATCCGTCCAAGAATTTCTGGACACTGTTTTTCCCGGCATTGTCTTCAATGATTGCATTTGACGGTGGTATTGCACTGTCTATGGCAGATTTCACAAAGAACTGTAAAACACAGAAGGCACAGGCAGTAGGACAGCTTGTCGGGGCACCTGTAATGACAGCATTCATTTCCTTTGTAGGAATTTGCGGAACAGCAGGAGCAGCAATTGTATTTAAAGAAGCAATCTGGGAGCCGGCAGTTCTTGTAAGTAAATTTGACAATCCGATTATTGTAATTATTTTCTCATTGTTCATTATTATGGCAGTACTGACAACAAATGTTGCAGCAAATCTGGTTCCACCGACAAATGTTATCGCAACTTTATTTGCAAAGAAAGTAAGCTACAAAAAGGCTGCTTTGATTGCAGCAGTACTTGCTTTATTTGCTCAACCGTGGAATGCACTGGCAAGTGCGTACGATTTGATTTATAATGTATGTGGAATGCTTGGAGCGTTGCTGGGACCTATCTCAGGATTATATCTGGTATCCTATCTGTTTGAGCATAAGACAGAGGTTGATATGGTTGATATGTACAAGGAAGACGGCGGAAAATATTATTATTCAAAAGGCTTTAATGTACCGATCATCATTATTTTTGTGGCAGCAATGATCATTATCTTTGCCGGAAAATATATTGCACCACTGAAATTTATCTTTGACAATGCATATGTAGTAGGAAGTATCGGTGCAGGTCTTGCATACTTTATCTATATTAAAGCAGCAAAAAGAGGTTAGAAACAGCACTCATCAGGCACAAAAATCACCGCAGCTATGGAAAGCATAGACTGCGGTAGAAGTATAACTGAAACTAAGAGAGGAGTGGAAGTATCATGAAAACACTTGTAAAAAATGGAATGATCGTATCACCGGAGGACACTTATGAAGCAGATGTCCTGATTGAGGATGGTGTGATCGAATGTATCGGAAAAAACCTGGAAGCAAAATTTGGGGATGCAGATAAGGTGATCGATGCGAAAGGAAAATATGTTCTCCCGGGAGGTATTGATGTTCATACGCATATGGATATTGATGTCGGAATCGCGAGAGCAGTAGATGATTTTTATACAGGTACTGTTGCAGCCGCATGCGGCGGAACTACAACAATCGTAGACCATATGGGATTCGGACCGGCAGGATGCCCACTACATCATCAACTGGATGTATATCATGGACTGGCAGACGATAAAGCTGTTATCGATTATGGATTCCATGGAGTAGTCCAGCATGTAGACGAGTCTATTTTAAATGAACTTGAGACAATGATGGATGACGGAGTCCAGAGCACAAAGGTTTATATGACTTATGGCTATAAGATTGATGATGATGGTATTTTAGAAGTTCTTAAGAAGATGAAAGAACTGCATGGAATCACAGCATTCCATTGCGAGAATCATTATGTGGTAGAGCATCTGAAGAAAGAATATGGTGATGCCGGAAAGACTGCGCCGATCTATCATGCAAAGAGCAGGCCGAATCTTGCAGAAGCAGAGGCTGTAAGAAGAGTCCTTTATCTTGCGAAGCTTGCAGGTGATGCACCGGTGTATATTGTACATCTTTCTTGTAAGGAAAGTCTTGAAGCAGTTGAAGAAGCAAGAAGAAACGGACAGAAAAACATTTTTGTTGAGACATGTACACAGTATCTGACACTTACAGAAGACAGATATAAAGATCCGGATGGATTGAAATATATTATGTCTCCACCGCTTCGTACACAGCAGGATCTTGATGCGCTGTGGAAAGGATTAGAGGCAGGGGAGATTCAGATCGTTGCGACAGATCATTGTCCATTCAATTATGCAAAAGAGAAACAGGACGGCAAGGATGATTTTAGAAAATGTCCGAATGGAGCTCCGGGAGTTGAAGAAAGAATGATTCTTCTTTTCTCAGAAGGTGTAATGAAAAACAAAATCAGCATCAACAAGCTGGTAGAAGTTGCTTGTACAAATCCGGCAAAGGTGTACGGGATGTATCCTAAGAAGGGAATTATTGAACCGGGAGCAGATGGAGACCTTGTGATTATTGATGCTGATGCAAAACAGACATTGACTCACAAGATGATGCACGGAGCTGTTGATTATACTTCTTATGAAGGAACAGATCTGCACGGAAAGATTGATCTCGTAATGCAGAGAGGAAATATCATCGCTGAAAATAACGAATTTAAAGGTAATCGAGGAGATGGAAAGTATCTCTATAGAAAACCTTTTTTAGGAGATTTATAATCGAAAGTCAGAGAATCTGAAAGATACAGAACTCAAAAATAAAGGATAACAAGGCATGGAAGATACCAGGAAAAAAAAGAAAATAAAAGCTGAGACAGTCTTCATTGTTGCAGTATTACTTATCATTGTTGCAGTAATCGAAGGAACTACTTACCGAAAAATTATTCCGGCCAATCAGCCGAAAGTTGTTGTAATTCTTCCGGGAGATATAAATGATCAAAGTTGGAATAAGGGAAATTACGAAGGGATTCTTGCAAATCAGAACAAAGATAAGAAAATTGATCTGGAGTATCAGAGTAATGTCGAAGAGAAAGACTTTGACGCAGTGATTCGCAGATATGCAGAAGATAATTATAATCTGATCATACTTGCAGGATCACAGTTCGAGGAGGTTGTTTCTTCCGTGTCAGGAGATTATCCGAAAGTTGATTTTTGTATTTTAAATGGCCGATCGGCATCAGGTAAAAATACATTCTCTGTTTATCCAAAAGAAGAGGAGGCAAGCCATTTGGCGGGAATCATTGGTGGAAATCTGACGAAGACAGGAGCATTTGGCGTTATTGCCGGTTATCCGAATGAGGCAATGGAGACCTTGCTGGATCAGTATGAAAAGGATGTTCGTCAGCTGGCTGCGGATAGAAAGCTTCCGAATGCAACAGTACTCAGGGCCTATGCGAATAGTTGGGAAGATGAGGAACTTGGAAAAGAGATTGCAAACCAAATGATCGGAAAAGGTGCAGATGTTTATTTATTTACGCAAATAAAGTTGGAAATGGCTGCATTGAGGCTGCAAAGGAAAATGGAGTAAAGGTGATTGGATTTTCAGAGAATCAAAATGATCTTGCTCCGGGAACGGTTGCAGCGTCGATTAAGTTTGATTTCGGGAAAATATATTCCTGGATTTTGGATCATTATATGGATGGAAAACTCAATGGTAATGAAGTTTATGGAGTAGGTATCGAAGAAGAAATTTTTATTCCGATTTTTACAGATGAAGTACCAAAGGAGGTACAGCAGACGGTAGAAAATAATATGAAATAATAAGAGAACCCCTAAAACAGAACTGTTAACGGTAATGTTTTAGGGGGCTTTTTGTAGTTATATATTTTAGACCATTACATTAGATCAGATGTGTACTTTCAAGCTTCTCCATAAATGCGTCGTTCATCTTTATGATCGGTTTTCTAAGAAGTAGTCCAAGCAACAGTGAAGGAACGAGGTAGATTGCCAGTTTTCCAATTTCTGCTGCATAAGTTGTTCCGTAGAACCCTGCAATACATTCACGCATCGCATTCATGCTGTGTGTGAACGGCAGAAGTGGATAAACAACCTGGAAAAACTTCGGTGCACACTGGATCGGGAATGTTCCACCACTTCCTGCGACCTGCATTACCATCAGGACAACGGCAATGGCTTTACCGATATCTCCAAAGGAGACAGTCAGTGCATAGATCAGATTCACATAGACAAAGCTTGTAAACATACCGGTTAGTACAAACATTACCGGATGCTTACACTGAATACCAAGGAAGAAAAGATCTCCAAGACAGATGAGTGCACTTTGCATGAAACCGATAATGATCAGAAGTAGGATACGTCCGATATAGAGCTGATATTCTTTCGGATGGAATAGTATCTTCTTTGTAGAATCAGCTACAGTGACTTTTAGCATGGCAGCCATAACAACAGCACCTACCCAGATCGCAAGAGTGGAGTAGAATGGAGCCATTGCAGATCCGTAATTTTCAATTGGATAAATCTTTTTCTCATCCAGTTTGACCGGAGAGGAGAGGAAAGATGAAATCGTTTCAGAGTCTTCGGATAACAGGTTTGTTACGGCAGCCATACCTTCTGAATCATCAGTGGAAAGTTTTGTAGCTACAGCCGTCAGCTTTTCAGAAGATTCTTTTAGCAGAGCAGCAGAATTAGTAAGTGCTGTCTGAAGTCCTGTAAGTCCGCTGGAAGCAGAGCCAGTAACGTTAGCAATATTTTCAATGCTGCTGTCAAGGCTTCCAAGCATAGAGGAGACAGAACCTGTTGTAGAACTCAATGAATTGGAAAGATTATCAAGATTTCCTTTTACATTTTGTTCGTAAGTTGTCTCGACTGCTTTGACAGAAGAGGTTGCTTCGCTGATCAGACTATCAAGTTCACTCTTTAATGTAGTGGCATTTGCAGTTGCTGTAGTGATCGAAGTTGCAGCACCGTTAATTTTATCACGGAGTGCAGTCTGTCGTTCAATTGCCAGCTGAATCTGCTGATTGATTCCATTGACCGCATTTTGAATCTCAGGATAATCTGAGGAGGCGTCTGCAATAGCAGATAATGCAGCAGAAAGCTGATTATACCCGTCAATGACATTTTGTACGCGGCTACTTACGGAAGACAATGCATTTGCTGCCGCCTGTGCATCTGAGTTGTAGGAACTTAAAGCCTTGTCAATAGTATCAGAGACAGCGGTGTAGAAGCTTGCATTCTGTGCTAATGCGTCAGAAATCGTGCTTGTAGTTCCGGACAGGGCAGCAGTTAATGAATCAATTCCGGAATCAGAATTCTTTAAGGAATTGAGGCTGGTTTTTGTGCCGGAACCGGTTTCCTGAAGAAATTCTGTTGTTGTGTTCAGCATTGTAACTGCAGAGTTTGTCATGTCTGAGAAGGACTGAACAGTTGCAGCAACAGTTCCAAGATCAGATCCCATCTGATTCAAATTACTACTCATATTGTTGATCAGAGAATCATCACCTGTCTTCTTTGCGATTGAATCTACCGTCTGAAATGCATCAAGTGCGGTCTGGGCAATTGTCTCAATGAATGTCTGATTAATCTGTTTCTGGACAGCCGTTGCGCCTTTTCCGGTAATGATCGGAGCAATTGCATTTTCTTTTTCATTTTCATAATAAGTCAGATCCGGATGTTCAGCTTCAGAAGAGAAGACACTCATCATTTTCTGGCTAAAGTCTTCAGGGATTACGATCGCAGCATAATATTCTCCGGATTTTACACCTTTTTGAGCATCTTTTGAATTAGTAAAAACCCAGTTGAACTGAGAATTTTTATGCAGAGAAGAGAGGATCTGCTCTCCCATGTTGATCTTTACGGCAATAAGATCACTTTCATACCCTTTATCATCACTTGCAACTGCAAGTTTCAGCGCACCTGTATTTCCGTAAGGATCCCAGCTTGCGGAAATGTTAAACCATGCATAAAGAGTCGGAATTACAGTGATTCCCATAATAACGATCATTGCAATGACATTTTTCTGGATCTTCATCAGATCATTTTTCAGGATTAAAAAAATATTTTTCAAATTATTCCGCCTCCTTTCCACGGAAGTTTTCAAGCATTTCTTCGTAAGACATACCGGCAAGCTTTTTCTGTTCTTCTAATTTTGTATGAATGTATTCTACAACGATCAACCATACTGAAATCGCAATGATGGAAATGATCCATAAAGTCAGGAATACAATCTTTGATTCGAGACTGAACATCAGGATCAGGAAGATCAGAGGGATGATCGCAATGGCAAGGAAGCCGATGCGAATCATCTTACGGTAATTGTTTTCAAATTTCTGTGCCCGTTCAGCTGTTACAAGGCGAAGGTCTTCGATGGAAAGAGATGCCTGTAAGAGCATGGAGAGCTGTGTACTTCTGCTAAGTTCTGCTTCGTGAGGTTCGCACATCATAAATTCTGTTTCTGCCAGTTTCTTGTCGAACAGATGGTTCAGTCCGGAAAGAGCCGGGCGCAGTCCAAGTCCAATAAGCAGAGAGATCGGCACGTAGCACAGGAGCAGGATCAGAAGATCGTTGCGGAAGTTAGAACCGTAGAAACCGGCAATTGCTTCACGCATAGCATTCACACCATATGTAAATGGAAGGAGTGGATGCAGTTTCTGGAAAAAGGCTGGTGTCATCTCAATCGGGTAGGTTCCGGAAGAACCAGGAATCTGCAGGATTACGAGAATAACACAGAGCGCTTTACCAATATGCTTAAATGTAAGTGACAGTGCATAAATAATATTTACATAGACGAAAGAGCAAACCATTCCTGTCAGGATGAATTGTGCCGGATGATTGCATTGGACTCCTGGAAGGAGTGTATCACCAAGGCAGACGATAAATCCCTGAACAAGACCAACTGCCATGTATAAGAGCCAGCGTCCAAAGTATAATGTTGTCTGTCCGTAACCGCGCATGGATTCGTCTTTGTCCACTTCCATCTTAAAGATTGCGATCAGTACGATACCGCCGACCCAGATTGCAAGATTAGAGTAGAACGGTGTCATAGAAGAACCGTAATTATCTACGGCATAATAAGTCTCCGTTTTAATCTCCACAGGAGAGGACATAAATGATGAGATAGATTCTGCATCAATGCCTTCAAGAGAGAGCAGTTTTTGGTATGTAGCAGAGCCTGTCAGTGCATTCAGATCCGTCTGAATTGTACTTAGTTTGTCGCTTACGGCACTTAAAGATTCCTTCGTACTGTCAAGGAGGGCAGTTGTATTTGACAATCCACTCTCTAACTGGTCGAGCATATCATTGATCTGCTTAGAAGTAGCTGGTACTCCGTTTAGCAGTCCTTCTACCTGACCGGTCAATGTGGAAAATGTATCCAGTGTCTGTCCAAGCAGTGGAAGAATATTCTGGTCAAATGTAGAACGGAAAGTATGTAAGTTATTGATACTTTCTTTTGTCAGAGAAGTAAGCTGTTCCTGTGTTGCAGTTGTTGTATCAATCGCATCTTTGATTCCATTATTTCCAGTCTGAAGACTATTGATCAATTCCTGATTTGACTGGTTCTGAGTTTGCAGGGCAGAAATCTGTGCATTGATCTGATCTCCGATCGTTCCCGGAAACTTATTGGCAAGTTCCTGCATTTTTTTAAGAATATCTGCATTCAGTTCATTGACTGAGTTTGCATAACCAAGCGCATCACTGACAGAAGTGTTGATCTTTCCGGCTGCGGTAGCAAGTTCTGTCAGTCCTGTGGATGCAAAGCTGCTTGCCTGACCAAGTAAAAGTTCTCCGTCAGAGAGGGACTTAGAAAGTGCGGAAGAAAAATCTCCGGCAGAAGAACGTGTCGTATTCATGACAGAGTCAGCACTGGACAATGCATTTGCTCCGGATGTTGCTACATCTCCTAAAGATGTAGATGCATCTTTTGCATTTTCTATCAGCTTTGAGGTATTGGATGAGTCTTTACTGAATTTTTCTAGAAGCTGTTCGTATTCTTTGATATTATTATTTGCTTTTGTAAGCAGATCATTAATCTCTGCATTTGTTGAATCAACAGAGTCGGAAATGTTGAATACAGAATCCTTTAAAATCTCGGCAATTGTCTCAGATGCAACAGAGGAAAAGGTGTTATTAACCTGTGTCTGGATCGTGCTTGCACCTGAACTGGTGATCTTTGGCGCAATTGCATTGAGTTTTTCATTGATATAGTATTCAAGTTCCGGAGTTTCGATCTTTCCGGACAGGACACTTAGCAGGGATTCGCTAAAATCTTGCGGAATAATGATTGCTGCATAATATTCACCGGATTTAACTCCTTTAATAGCAGCATCTTTGGAAACAAACGTCCATCCTAATTGGTCGTTTTCCTTTAGTTGGTCAATGATCTGGCTGCCGGCATTGATCGTCAGATCATCATGTGTGGCATCGGTGTCCAGATTTGCTACTGCTACCTTGATGCCGGAAGTATTGGCATAAGGATCGATATTTGCTGCAATATTAAACCATGCGTAGAGTGAGGGGAGAATAGATACTCCGATCAAAACAAGTATTGCTGCCGGATTACGGAGCAAGCGTTTCATATCGCGGCGAAAAATCCGAAATGCGTTTCTCATGGATAAAACTCCTTTTCTTAAAAATATTTCTAGTAATAGATACAATGTTGATTTTCATGTCAAAAAGTATTATATTAATGTAGAAACTAATTTACAACCATTAATCAATACTGGATATGTCTAATAATAGACGAAAGATTGAAAAATGTCTAGCAGGTGAACAAAATCATTCATTTAAGCCATAGAAACGTTACTGTTCACTCCCGTGTCAATCACTCCGCTGATTGACACGGAGGATGCGTGTTTTGACTTGAATGCATCTCGCCCCATCGCCAAAGGCGATTTAAAATGGCGAGATGCGTTGCTGGTCGCACATCGTGCGAACAGTAACATAGAAACAGGGTAGAGAGTTGTTGGTCAGGAGTACTGTAAGTTATAAAGGGGGAAGAGAAGATGCAGAAGAAGACAGATCGCAGAGTCAGAAAGACAAAAAGTCAGCTTAAAACAGGTCTTGCTCAATTGATGAGGGAGAAGAGTATCAGAGAGATTACGGTAAAAGAATTGGTGGATGCGGTGGATATCAATCGTTCTACCTTTTATCTGCATTATTCTGATATACCAGGGCTGCTTGCAGAAATTGAAAATGAAATGATGGAAGAGATGCAGCGCGCAATCCGTGAACATCCAATTGATCCGGGAAAAGATACCGTTTACTATTTTATTCAGGATTTGTTTCATGTGCTTGATGAAAATCGTCAAATTGCAAGCGCACTTGTAGGACACATGGGGATATTGGTTTTGTGCATAAGTTAGAGCAGCTTTTAGAGGAGAAGAGCCGGGAGTCACTTGCGGCTCTTGTACCGGAGAAATCAGGTGAAATGAAATATTTTTATTCCTATTGCCTGAACGGATGTCTTGGTTTTGTGAAAACATGGTTAGAAACAGGCGAAAATGAAACACCAGAGTACGCAGCAGAGATGGCTTATCGAATGGTTGTAAGTTCAGTTACAGCATTTTATGACACTAAAGAAGGAAGAGAGGACAACTAAGAAATGAAACGAGAGAAATTTGGCTCACGTCTGGGATTTATCCTGATCTCAGCGGGATGTGCCATTGGCTTGGGAAATGTTTGGCGTTTTCCGTATATTACAGGAAAGTATGGAGGAGCAGCATTTGTTCTGATCTATCTGCTGTTTCTTGTTCTGTTGGGATTGCCAATCATGGTAATGGAATTCGCAGTGGGTCGTGGAAGTCAGGCAAGTATTGCACTATCCTTTGACCGTCTGGAACCACTGGGAACAAAGTGGCACTGGTATAAATGGTTTGGAATCGGTGGAAACTATCTTTTAATGATGTTCTATACAACAATCGGCGGATGGCTTCTTCTATATACAGGAAAGATGGCAATCGGAGAGTTTAAAGGACTTGATGCGGATGGTGTGACCGGAGTATTTACATCACTTCTTGGACAGCCTGTTACAATGACAATCTGTATGATCCTTGTTGTTGTGCTGTGCTTTGGAATCGTCTGTATGGGACTTCAGAAAGGTGTGGAGCAGATCACAAAGAAAATGATGATTCTCCTTTTCGTGTTGATGATCATTCTTGCAGTGCGTTCCGTGACATTGCCGGGAGCAGAGAAAGGACTGGAGTTCTATCTTCTTCCTGATTTTAAGAAAGCAGCAGAAGCAGGATTGAAAGAAGTTATTTTCGCAGCGATGGGACAGGCATTCTTTACATTAAGTCTTGGAATCGGTGCGATTGCGATCTTTGGAAGTTATATCGGAAAAGAAAGAACTCTGACAGGAGAAGCAGTCTGCGTAACAGTTCTGGATACATTAGTTGCATTGATCGCTGGATTTATTATTTTTCCGGCCTGCTTTGCATTTAATGTCCAGCCGGACAGCGGTCCGAGTCTGATCTTTATCACACTTCCGAACATTTTCAATGCAATGAGTGCAGGGAGAATCTGGGGAACAATTTTCTTCCTTTGTATGTTTTTCGCAGCATGCTCTACGATCATTGCCGTGTTTGAAAATCTGATCGCATTTGTGATGGATTTAACGAATTGTTCAAGAACAAAGGCGGTTGTGGGAAATCTGATCGCGATTATTGTACTTTCCCTTCCATGTATTTTTGGATTCAACATATGGAGCGGCTTCATGCCTCTGGGAGCAGGAAGCAGTATTCAGGACCTTGAGGACTTTATTGTAAGTAATAACCTGCTTCCGATCGGAAGCCTGATCTATCTTCTGTTCTGTACAAGCCGCTATGGTTGGGGCTGGGATAAGTTCCAGAAAGAAGCGAATGCAGGAAGTGGAATCAAGTTCCCGGGTTGGGCAAGATTCTATGTATCCTATATTCTGCCATTGATCGTATTATTTATCTTTGTGCAGGGATATTGGAGTAAATTTGTTGGATAAAACAATAACAATATTGTGAAATAAAAAACGCTGAAACAATCAGAAATTCATTGCCATTCTATTAGTGATAAGTTATAATTTAACTAATGGTTTTGCAAGAGATTTACAACTGTTCCAAACGGAAAGAATACGTTTCAATCTGAATGCAGCAGAGAGATATCTCATAGCAATAAAGACATGGATTTTGAATAGAATATAGACTCTGACGGCAAGGAAGTGAGAGATACCGAGCGGGAATAGTTGTAAAGAAGCGTTTAGACAAAAAAATATTTTGTGGTTTTAACAGACTCTTTTTCCGTTGTGGAGAAGAGTCTTTCTTTTATACCCGGAAAATAAAATGGGAGGATCAGAAATATGTTAAAGGTAGCAATTTACGGAAAAGGTGGGATTGGAAAGTCCACGATCACATCGAATCTGGCAGCAGCATTTGCCGCTATGGGGAAGCGCGTAATCCAGATCGGATGTGATCCGAAAGCAGATTCAACGATTAATCTGTTAGGCGGCGAGCCATTGCGTCCGGTAATGAATTATATGAGAGAAGAGGATGAGGAGCCGGAAGAATTAGATCAGATCGCAAAGGAAGGATTCGGTGGTGTGCTCTGTATCGAGACAGGCGGACCGACACCGGGACTAGGATGTGCAGGACGCGGGATCATAGCGACATTTCAGTTATTAGAAGACTTGCGGTTGTTTGAGACATACAAACCGGATGTTGTTCTGTATGATGTACTTGGGGATGTTGTCTGTGGCGGATTCGCAGCACCGATCCGAGAAGGATATGCAGAGAAGGTTGTGATTGTTACATCTGGAGAAAAGATGGCATTGTATGCGGCTAACAATATTTCCAGCGCAGTGCGTAATTTTGAAGATCGCAGTTATGCAAGAATCTTTGGATTGATCCTGAATCATAGAAATGTGGAAAATGAAACGGAGAAGGTACAGGCATTTGCAGAAGAAAAAAAGATTCCTATTGTTGGTGAGATTCCAAGAAGTGATGAGATTATACGCTGGGAAGATCAGGGGAAGACTGTGATCGAAGGCGACGCAGATTCTGAGATCAGTAAGAGATTCTTTGAACTGGCAGAAAAACTGTTAGAGGAAGAAGCAGAAAGTGTGAGATAAAATATAAGTTGAGGGAAAATATATGAAGAAAGCATATTTTTGTACAGCGGAAGAACTGGAACAAAGAGGAAAGGATAATCTTCCGAAACCGTTTCAGTCAGGGGAACATTTAATCTATAGTTCGCCGGCTACGCTTGCCTTTAACTCTCCGGGGGCAGAAGGGTTCGGAGTGAAAAGAGCAGGACTTGCAGTGCCGGGATCGATCATGCTGATCGTGGCACCGGGGTGCTGTGGAAGAAATACGTCCATGATCAGTTCAATGAAAGAATATAATAACCGTTTTTTTTACCTTTGCATGGATGAGACTGATATTGTGACAGGGCGTCATCTAAAGAAGATCCCGAAAGCAGTTGCATCAATCTGTGAAAGTCTTGAGAAGAAACCATCCGTTGTGATGATCTGTATTACCTGTGTGGATGCCCTTCTTGGAACAGATATGGAACGTGTCTGTAGAAAAGCGGAAGAAAAAGCCGGACTTCCGGTGCGCCCATGTTATATGTATGCATTGACACGAGAGGGAAGAAAACCTCCGATGGTTCATGTGAGACAGTCTCTGTATTCACTTCTTGAACCGGGACGTAAAAAAGGAAATGTAGTAAATCTGCTCGGATACTTTTCACCACTCGTAGATGACTGTGAATTATATACACTGCTTCAAGAGGCAGGAGTGAAAACGATTCATGAGATTTCGAGATGTGAAGATTTTGAAGAATATAAGAAAATGTCTGAGGCGAATTTTAATCTTGTGCTTCACCCGGAGGCACGATTTGCAGCAGAGGATTTTCATGACAGATTAAAGATTCCATTTATCGAACTGCGCAGACTTTATCAGATTGATAAGATTGGAAGCCAATACCAGGCATTTGGCGCAGCACTTGGAATAGAATTCCATGCAGAGGAACAGAAAAAACAGGCACAGGAAGCAATTGAGAGGTTCCGTGAAGTCTGTCCGGACCCGGTATTTGCTGTTGGGGAATGTGCAAACGCAGATCCATTTGAATTATCATTAGCATTGGTGAAATACGGATTCAAAGTAGCAGAAATCTACGGAACGATCACAGGAGAGAACTTTATTTATATCAGACAGTTGAAAAAGTTAAGTCAGCAGACAAAGATTTTCTCCAATATGGAACCGACGATGCTCTATTATGATCCATCCGAAAGTGGCGTGACACTGACGATCGGAAAGGATGCCTGTTATTATCATCCGAACACAAAAGGAATCCATTGGAATGAAGAGCGCCAGCCTTTCGGATATGCAGGCGTAAGAAGACTGTTTGAGGCGCTTAAGCAGGCTGTGACAGAACAGGCAGAAGGGAATGTTTTGCAGAAACAGGTGGAAGTGATTGGTTCGAAATCACAAGAAGTAATTGAAGATAAGAGTCAAGAAACGTTGTTCAAAGAAGAAGTGGCTGCAAAGGATGAAGATGTTCATGTGCGTGGTCTTTGGAAAGGATTGACTCCATTTGCACCGGATCAGTCAGGTGCAGCGTCCGTTTTCTATGAACTGGGAGGAATCCTTGTCATATGTGATGCGGGAGGCTGTACAGGAAATGTATGCGGATTCGATGAACCGCGCTGGTTCGGGGAACGTAGTGCGATTTTCAGTGCTGGCTTGCGTGACATGGATGCAATCCTTGGAAGAGATGACAGGCTTGTTGCGAAACTTACGGATGCAGCAGAGAAGATTGATGCAAATTTTGCAGCGGTGATCGGTACTCCGGTTCCGGCTGTGATCGCAACGGATTATAGAGCGTTACAGAGAATGTGCGAGAAGAAGACAAATCTTCCGATTCTGACTGTAGATACGAATGGAATGGAACTGTATGATGTGGGAGAAGAGAAGGCGTGGCTGACTTTATTCAAGACATTTGCAGGAAAAGGCGTAGCATCACAAAAGGAAGTTTCAGAAGAAGACGATTCTTCTAAAAAGATGAAAATCGGAGTTCTCGGTCTGACGCCACATGATGTCAGTGACCTGCATGTAGAAGAAAAGTTCCGAAAATTAGAAAATGAGAATACGCATTATGTTTGCTATGGAATGGGAGCAGGTATTGATAAAGTGAAGACAGCAGGCTCTGCGGACAAGAATCTGGTTGTAGCACCGGCGGCACTTGAGACAGCAAAATATCTGGAAAAAGAGTTTGGCACACCGTATGAAGTGGGATATCCATTCGTAGATGAATTGATACCTGAACTTGGTTATGAAAGGAAAAAGATACTGATCATTCATCAGCAGGTGATTGCAAATGCCATCAGACAGGAAATTCGTACAAGAAGTGATGAACAGAATACAGAAGTTACGGTGGCAAGCTGGTTTATGATGAAATCCGAGCTTTCAGAAGAAGGAGATCTTTCACTGAAAGAAGAGATGGATTATTGTAAGCTTGTTCAAAATGGGAACTATGACATTGTCTTTGCAGATGAAAATATGAGAGGCCTGGTACCGGGATTCAAAGGAACATTTGTTAATGTACGGCATTTTGCAGTCTCAGGAAAACTGCAGGAGTCATAACGGGAGGAAAAAGTCTATGGAGAAGGAGATAACGAAGAAAATCCGTGTCTATGGAATTGTACAGGGCGTAGGATTCCGTCCGACCGTCAGTCGACATGCAGATTCCTGTAAGATCAGAGGAAGTGTCAGTAATCGTGGACCTTATGTTGAAATCTTCGCACAGGGAAGCGAGACGGCAGTGAATCTGTTTATTGAGAAAGTTCGTACCTGTCCGCCAAAACGTGCAGCGATTCTTAAGGTTTCAGAAGAAATACTGGATACAAAGGAAAAATATCCGGACTTTTCTATCATAGAAAGCGAGAAGACAAAAGGAGAAATCTTTATTTCTCCGGATATTGCAATCTGTGAGGAATGCAAGGAAGAATTGTATGATCCCAAGGATCGCAGATACTTACATCCGTTTATTAATTGTACGTGTTGTGGTCCGCGGCTTACGATTCTGGATGCTCTTCCATATGACAGAGAGCGTACGAGTATGAAAGAATTTCCGATGTGTCCGGAATGTGAGGCAGAATATTACAATCCGGAAAGCAGAAGATACGATGCGCAGCCGGTTTGTTGTAATGCGTGCGGACCGGAAGTTTATTTGATCAAAACTTCTGATAGAACGATAGACATGAAAGGTTCTGATGCAATTACGGAAGCAAGAAGAGTGATTTCCGAAGGCGGAATCGTAGCAGTGAAAGGAATCGGAGGATTTCATCTTTGCTGCGATGCATCAAATGAGGCAGCAGTGGAACTGTTAAGAAAGAGAAAACGCCGCCCGGCGAAACCATTTGCAGTGATGGCAAGAAATCTTGAGGTAGTGCAAAGTGTCTGTGAGTTGAGTAAGGAGCAGGAAGAAATTCTCACTGGACATCAGAAGCCGATTCTTCTTTTGGTGAGGAAAGAGATAGAAACGAAGCAGCTGTGTTCATCTGTCGCACCGGGCAATCCAAAAGTAGGAGTGATGCTTCCATATGCGCCGGTGCAGTTACTTCTATTTCAATATCCAGATGGAATCAAGATGCCGGACTTTCTTGTAATGACCAGTGGAAATGTATCCGGTGCGCCAATCTGCAGATCGGATGAGGAGGCGCTCGAAGAGCTTTCAGAATTTTGTGACTGTATCTTGTCTCATGATCGGAAGATTCGTGTGAGAGCAGATGATTCTGTGATGGATTTCTATAAAAACAGACCATATATGATTCGCAGATCAAGGGGATATGCGCCACTTCCGGTCCAGACATCAGGAAAATGGAAAGGACAGGTACTGGCTGTCGGCGGAGAATTGAAAAATACATTCTGTATCGGTGTGGATAGCAGATTTTATCCTTCTGCGTATGTGGGAGACTTAGAAGATTTAAGAACGGTAAATGCATTGAAAGAGACAGTACAGCGAATGGAAACATTGTTAGAAGTGGAACCAGGCGTTGTCGTCTGCGATATGCATCCAAAATATAATTCGACGGTGGTTGCAGAAGAACTGGGACTTCCTGTTTTGAAAGTGCAGCACCATTATGCACATATCCTATCCTGTATGGCAGAGAATGACTGGATGGAACAGGTGATCGGAGTATCTTTTGACGGAACCGGCTATGGAACGGACGGAACCATATGGGGCGGAGAAATACTTCTGGCAGATCTTGACGGATTCCGGAGAATCGGAAGTGTTGAACCATTTTTACAGGCTGGAGGCGACCTATCAGCAAAAGAAGGATGGCGTATCGCAGTTTCTTTAATCTGGCAAATATCTGAATCAAAAGATGAGGCGATGCAGATCATTCAGAAACTTGGTCTTTGCGAGGAAAAAGAAGCGAAAGTTCAGCTTGCAATGCTTGAGAGAAAGATCAATGCGGTAGAGTCAACCAGTGCAGGAAGATTATTTGATGGAATCAGTGCGATACTTGGAATTCGAAAGAAATCTTCTTTTGAAGGAGAAGCCTCCATGGCATTGGAATTCGCAGCAGAAGCTTATGAAAAAAGATCTGGTGAGAAGAAAATAAATGTCTTAGACGGGCAGAAGTGTTTAACTGAATCAGCAGACGACGGAAGAGAACTTCTTCAGACGGGCAGATTAGTGAAAACAGCAGTAGAAATAGTTACAAGCACGGATGTAAATATAGCAGAAGATACATCAGAACGCGAAGTAATAGAAAAAGCGGCATATGGATTCCACAAAGGACTTGCAGAGCAGATTGTCACAGCATGTATCCATGCTAAAGAGAAAACCGGATGTCAGACAGCAGCGCTTAGTGGCGGTGTATTTCAGAATGGATTACTGCTTCGTCTGACGGAAGACGGATTAATTGCAAATGGTTTTCATGTGCTGACACATCAGATGATTCCGCCGAATGACGGAGGAATTGCGCTTGGTCAGGCATTTTATGGAATGAATCATGAGTGTGTAGAGGAAGCTCTGATTTTATAGAGTTAAAAAAGAAAGGAATAAGAAAAATGTGTGTAGGATTATCAGCTAAAGTGGTTCGCATCAGTGACGGAACTGCAGTGGTAGATGCAGGTGGTGCGAAAAGGGAAGTGTCTTCAGAGTTATTAGAAGATCTGGAGCCGGGCGATTACGTGATGGTGCACGCCGGAGTCGCAATTGCAAAGATCACAGAAGAAGATGATGAAGAGACCGATCAGCTTATGGAAGAACTGCTATAGAGCAGTGAACAGTGGGGTGAAAAGAATAAATGATGATGCAGGATATAACAAAAAATCAAACATCTGAAAGAAATGAGAAACAAAGAAAAACAGCGAGGGAAATCATCGAGCAGTATGATGGCCCCCCGGTTCGCATTATGGAAGTGTGCGGAACACATACACATGAGATCTTTCGCCTTGGAATCCGCAAATTACTTCCAAAGCAGGTGGAACTGATCTCAGGACCGGGATGTCCGGTCTGTGTGACACCGGTTAGGTTTATTGATGAGGCAGTGTGGCTTGCACTTCAAGCAGGTGTGACAGTCTGTACTTTTGGCGATCTTGTCCGTGTACCTGGAACAAAGATGAGTCTTGCGGGAGCGAGAGAAAAGGGCGCAAAGATCCAGATTGTTTATTCACCGGCAGATGCAGAAAAATATGCGAGGTTACATCCGGAGGAACAAGTCGTGTTCCTGTCCGTTGGTTTTGAGACAACAACACCTTCTTCTTGCTTATCAGTAAAGAAAGCGAAAGAAGAACAACTAGAGAATTATTCTATCCTGACGGCAAATAAGACGATGCCGGGAGCTTATGAAGCATTAAAAGGAAGTGCAGATGTGTTTCTTTATCCGGGACATGTAAATGCAATTACCGGAACGGCATTGTGTGAATCTCTGACAAAGGAGGGAGTCAGTGGAGTTGTAGCAGGATTTACTGCGAAAGAACTGCTGACAGCATTGGCTGTTTCATTGAAACGCTACCAGGAAGGAAAACCATTTTTTGTAAACTGCTATCCAAGAGTAGTAACAGCAGAAGGAAGCAAAGAGGCACAGCGTCTTGTAGATGAACTGATGGAATCCTGCGACAGTGAATGGCGTGGTCTTGGAGTGATTCCAGATTCCGGAATGAAGCTTCGTAAAGAGTGGGGAATGTTTGATGCAAGAGTGAAATATCAGATTCCGGAAATGGAAGGAAGAGCAAATCCGGCTTGTCGTTGCGGAGATGTTTTACAGGGAAAATGTAAGCCATCAGATTGCAAAGTATTTGGAAAAGTCTGTACACCGCAGCATCCGGTAGGAGCATGCATGGTTTCAAATGAAGGTGCGTGTTCCGCTTATTTCATGTACGGAGTATAGAAGAAAATAGAAATGGTTACTGTGAACAGTGACGGAAAAAGAGGAAATAATATGAGCGAAAAAATAGAAAGCCAGACAGTTACAATGGCACACGGAGCAGGCGGAAAACAGACTTCAGAACTGATCGACAAAGTATTTGCAGCACATTTTGCAAATCCGGATCTGACAGCAGATGATGCAGCCGTATTAAATCCGCCGGTTGGGAAAATGGCAGTGTCAACAGATGGATTTATCGTATCTCCGGCATTTTTCCCGGGAGGAAATATTGGAAAACTGTCTATCTGCGGAACAGTAAATGACCTGGCCTGTATGGGGGCAAAACCATTATATCTGACTTGCGCATTTGTGATCGAAGAAGGATTCCCAATGGAGAAACTGGAGCAGATTGCGGAGGCAATGGCTAAAACAGCGAAAGAAGCAGGTGTTCGCATCGTATCAGGAGACACCAAGGTCGCCGGAAAAGGACAGGTAGACGGAGTCTTTATCACAACAACCGGAATGGGACAAATTGAAGATGGCGTACAGGTTGGCGGAGAACTTGCGAAGCCAGGAGATGCAGTTATCGTAACCGGAGATATCGGCCGACATGGATGCACGATCCTTCTTGCGAGAGAAGATTTCGGAATCGAGGCAGATGTGAAGAGTGATTGCGCCCCACTTTGGAAGACGGTGGAGGCTGTTATGGACACGACACATGAACTTCATGTGATCCGTGATGCGACAAGAGGCGGTGTCGGAACTGTATTATACGAGATTGCAGGACAGAGCCAGATTGGAGTACAGATTGATGCAGCAAAAATCCCGGTAGCTACGAGGTGCAGGGAGTCTGTGGAATGCTTGGACTTGAACCACTTTATCTTGCCTGCGAAGGAACAATGGTGATCATTGCTCCGGCAGAACAGGCAGAAAAGATTGTAGAGACACTTCACAAGTGTCCATACTCTCAAAATGCAGCAATCATCGGAACAATCACAGAAGAAAACCCAGGCAAAGTTATCCGTATGACAGAAATCGGAACCCAGTCCCTCCTCCCACAGCCAGGTGGAGAACTACTTCCACGTATATGTTAAACCAGTTCCGAAATACGGAGAAATGAAGCGTAAACAAAATGCGGAAAGGAATCGAAATGGATACAAGAGTAGCAGTAATCTCCATAATTGTGGAAAATTCGGAAGCGATCGTTACACTGAATGATCTTCTTCATGAAGCCGGAAATTATATTATCGGGCGTATGGGGATTCCATATAGGGAAAAAGGAATTAATATCATCAGTATTGCAATTGATGCACCGCAGGATATGATTAGCAGCCTTTCCGGAAAGATCGGAAGACTCAAAGGTGTGTCAGCGAAGACTGCCTATTCAAACATTATTACAAAAGCGGAGGCACACAATGATTAAAATTGCAGTATATGGAAAGGGTGGGATTGGAAAGTCAACGACAGTCTCCAATGTAGCGGCAGCACTGGCTGAGCAGGGATTAAAGGTTCTTCAGATTGGATGCGATCCGAAGGCGGATTCTACGATTCTGCTCCGACATGGAGAAGAAGTTCCGACCGTACTTCATATGTATCAGGAAAAGAAACAGAACCTGAAACTGGAAGATATTGTGAAAATTGGATACAAAGGAATTGTCTGTGTAGAAGCAGGAGGCCCGACACCGGGACTTGGGTGCGCAGGACGCGGAATCATAACTGCATTGGAAAAACTCAAAGAGACAGGTGCTTATGAGAAATACCAGCCGGATGTAGTGCTTTATGATGTGCTCGGAGACGTTGTCTGTGGTGGATTTTCTATGCCGATGCGAAATGGGTATGCAGACAAGATCTTTATTGTTACATCTGGAGAAAATATGGCGATTCATGCAGGTGCGAATATTGCTATGGCGGTAGAAAACTTTAAGAATCGCGGATATGCCACACTGGGAGGGCTGATTCTGAATCGAAGAAATGTCCTGCGTGAGGAGGAGAAAGTAGAAGAACTGGCGGAAGATTTTCATACAAGTATTGTAGGAACTTTGACAAGAAGTGATCTTGTTCAGCAGGCAGAAGAACAGAAAAAGACCGTTCTTGAAGCATTTCCGGAAAGTGAAATGGCAGAAGAATATCGTATACTTGCCAAAGCGATCCTGATGAAAGTGAGAGAAAAACAAGAGGTGTCAAATGCTTAGAAAAGTTGGAGAATCAGCCTGGCCGATCAGTGAGAAAGATGCGGTTGTCAGCATAAAAGACGCATCCTATCCAATTCCGTTCCCACAAGGGCTGGAATTTAATTCACCGGCACATGGCTGTTGGAATATCGTTCATACTGGAATGCTGATTCCGGAAGCACATCAGATTTATGTCTGTGCGGACAACTGTATGCGGGGCGTTGTGCTTACTGCAGCAGAGATGTGTGAAGAAGATAGATTTTCCTTTGTGATCGTAGAGGAGCAGAATCTGTTAAGCGGAAATCTGGAAGATGTGACGATTGAAGGAACGGCAGATATTTTAAGAAAACTAAAAGAACGCGAGGAAAAGACGGGACAGAAAATGCCGAAGGCAGTTCTTCTGTTTACAGTATGCCTTCATCATTTTCTCGGATGCGATCTAGAGCGGATTTACAGGGAACTGGAGCAACGATTTCCAGAAATCAGATTTTTGAGATGCTATATGGATCCAATTATGCAAAAACATGGACCAACACCGGATCAAAAGCTTCGAAAAGCAATGTATGAACCACTGAATCCCGATCGGAATAAAATGGATACAAAACAGATTTCCATATTGGGGAGTGACTTTGCGTTAGATCTAAGCTGTGATTTAAAGGAATTGCTAGCTATAGCAGGATATAAAGTCAGAGAATTGCAAGATTGCAGCACATGGGAAGAGTATGAAGAATTGGGAAATGCGGGAACATTTCTCTGTTGTTATCCATCTGGAAAGTACGGGATTGAAACACTGGCAGAAAGATTAAGAAGAGCATTTCTTTATCTGCCACTTAGTTTTGATTATGAAGAAATCAGAAGCGAAGAAGAGACTCTGTGGAATTCTTTGGGAGTGGAAAGAAAGCAGATTCTAAGTGAATGGATGGAAAAGAAAATCGCACTTTGCGAAGAAGCGTTAAATCATGCAAAACAAATTATTGGAAATGCTCCAATTACGATTGATTATACTTTCCATCCGCGTCCACTTGGACTGGCCAGGCTTTTGCTGATACATGGATTTAACGTAAAGACTGTTTTTCTGGACAGTATAAGTTCGGAAGAAAAAGAAGTATTTGAATGGCTGAAAGTAAATGCACCAAAACTGGAACTTCGTGCGACAGTTCATGCAAAGATGCGTGTACTGCATGAAGCGTATCCTTCGGAAAAGACACTTGCAATCGGTCAGAAAGCAGCGTGGTCTACAGGAAGTCATTACTTTGTAAATCTGGTTCAGGGAGCCAGCCTGCAAGGATTTGACGGAATCCGAAGGACAGCGGAACTTATGGAAGAAGCATTTTTGAATGAAAAAGATCCGAAAACAATGATCGTAAGAAAAGGATGGGGGTGCACAAGCTACATATGAGACAATCATATCGAATCATACCGATTTATACTTCAGATGTATCAGGTGTCTGTTCTGCGCTTTATGAGTTGGGAGGCATGGTCGTGATGCACGATCCATCCGGCTGCAATTCTACCTATAATACACATGATGAAATTCGCTGGTACGATCAGGATAGCCTGATTTTTATTTCAGGTCTGACAGAGATTGATGCGGTCATGGGAAATGACGAAAAATTTTTATCAGATATCAAAGAAGCAGCACGTGAATTTCATCCGAAATTTATCGCACTTGTCAGTTCACCGATTCCATTTATGAATGGAACCGATTTTCCGGCACTGGCGAAAGTGCTGGAAATTGAAACAGGAATACCATCCTTTGCAGTGCCGACAAATGGAATGCATGATTATGTATATGGAGCAGGAATCGCATTCGAAGAAATTGCAAAAAGATTTGTTACAGAAAAGGAAGCAAGAGGAAACTATGCAAAACGGACAGTAAACCTGCTTGGAGCAACACCACTAGATTTTGGTCCATTTCCCAGAGTAGAAGAATTAAAAAATAATCTGGAGAAATGTGGATGGGAGATCCTTTCAACCTGGGCGATGGGAGACAGTTTGGAAGATCTTGTAAAAGCAGGAAATGCAGAGATCAACCTTGTCATGTCATCAGTTGGGCTGCGGGCAGCAAAAGCGTTAAAAGAAAAGTTTGGAACCCCTTATGTGATCGGAACCCCTTATAAAGAATATGCAGAGAGAATCAGTGAAGCTTTGGAAAAGAAAATACCTATGCCGGCATTGGAAGATCGAAAAGAATGGGAAAAGAATACAGCTATAGAAGATTGGAAATCACAAATAGTTACTCTGATCGGTGAGCCGGTTACAACAACATCTCTTGCAGCTTTAATTGAAAAAGAATATCACTATAAAACAAAGGTTCTTTGTCCATTAGAGGAAACGGATGGACTGATTGGAAGTCAGGATTTAAAAGTGTCTGGTGAAGAAGAGATGGAAAACGCCCTGAAAAACGCTCAGATCGTAGTAGCTGATCCATTGTATCACCCAATCTGCCCGGTTGAGTGCGAGTTTTATGAGAGAGCGCACATAGCATTTTCAGGGAGAATGTTTCTGAAAAATGAATAAATAGTGAATGGCCTGGATTTTTGAATTGTTGTTTTGATTCCTATGGATCCAGGTCGATTTTTATCATTGACAGCAGCAGTTTATTTTGCTATAGTTAATCCACATCAAAATCTCAGACATATATTTCTATATTTCATTTGTCTGAACATGTTATCGAAGAGATAACAATATCTCATTTTCAAGGCTATATCAGCAAGAGATTCCATTTTTGATGATTTAAAAACAAAAGAATAAAAACCAGGGAGGAACTGTCTATGGGAAAAGCAGATGTTAATGTCAATATCTGGCTAAGTGAAAAAAATCGATTCGCAAATTTATTTAATGGTGTGATTTATGGTGGAGAGAATGTGATATTGGCTGAAGATTTAGAAGAGGTAAATCCAGTCTCATCTGTTAATGTGAAAAACAGAGTAGGAAAAACGAAAAGTATGAAGAAATACCGAGACATTATTATGCGATGGAAGAACCAGGCGACGCTTGTACTTCTTGCGAATGAAGCACAAGATAAGATTCATTATGCTATGCCGCATAAAGTGATGCTTTATGACGGAATGGATTATGAAACACAGATTCGAAATAACTGGGAACGTTTTACAGAGGGCCGAAGGCAGGCTAAAAAAACAGGACAGCCGTTAGAACATCTTACAGCTGGAGAATACTTATCTCGTTTTCGAAGACAGATCGATTAACGCCGATTATTTCGCTCGTATTTTATTATGGATCAGAGCCGTGGGACGGGCCGGTGGACTTATATGACATGTTTCGATTAGAAGGAACGGAAAAAGAAAAAGCAATTCTTGAAAAATATCTTCCAAATTATAGGATTAATCTGGTAGATGCAGAACGCTTAGAGGAAATAGAGCGGTTCTCTGAGGATTTACAAGTGATACTAACTATGCTAAAATATAGAAAAGATAAGGATGGATTAAGAAACTATGTTAATGAAAATAAGAAATTCTTTCAAAAGGTTGACCATGAGACAAGTCAGGCGATGAAGGCATTTTTAAATATGAAACAGATACCAGGTGAGACCGAGAATGAGGAGGAGATAATCAATATGTGTGAAGCAATTCAAGAAATGTATGACGATGGCGTAAGAGATGGAATGAAGCGAGGAATCCAGCAGGGAAGGGATGATCTGTTAAAGGAAAAAGTAAAGAGAAAACTGCAGAAGCAAAAATCACTTGAGCAGATTGCGGATGAATTAGAAGAAGATGTCAATGTGATTCGGAAGATAATAAAAGAAGTACAGTGATACAGCATTTATTGATTCTTGTTACTGGACCGACAGGAAGTTTTGAATAATGAAAAAGACGGGATGACAGATCAATACTGTCACCCCGTCTTTTTCAGATACCACTTTTCTATCAGACCAATTATCGCATACAACAGCACTGCAATGATACATAGAATGCAGATACTCATCAGAAGCCAGTCAAGTTTAAATACCTGGCTGGAATAGATGATCAGGTATCCAAGTCCGCTTCTTGCGGCTAGAAATTCACCGATGATAACTCCGACAAGACAAAGTCCAATATTGACTTTCATATTACTGATGATTGCCGGAATGGAACCAGGAAGAACCACCTTGGTCAGCGCATGCCTGCGTTTTCCATGTAGTGTGTAGATCAGACGAATTTTTTCCTGGTCGATCGTAGAAAAACTGGTGTAGAGGTTCAGGATACTTCCGAAAATTGCAACGGACATTCCGGCAACAACAATGGTTGTGGTATTGGCACCCAGCCAGACAATAAGTAAGGGCGCCAAGGCAGATTTTGGCAGGCTATTTAGGACAACCATGTAAGGGTCAAGAATTTCGGAAAGTCCATGGAAACACCAGAGGAGGATTGCAATCAGAATGCTGGTAAGTGTGACCAGAAGAAAGCTGACAAGTGTCTCATACAGGGTGATTCCAATATGGTGAAAGACAGAACCATCCTCTGTCATTTTCAGAAAACAGGTTATGATACGGGAAGGGCTGCTGAAGATAAAGGAATCAACAACTCCGGTATCGGCACAGATTTCCCATTGTAACAGGAATAAGAAAAGAATCAGAATCCGCAGAAAGACGACCATCCGTCGGCGTCTGCGGAATTTTTTGAGAAAACGAAGATGCTCAGTTGTCATGGTTTAGCTCCTTCCAGATTTGATTAAAGTAGTGTTTGAATTCAGGTGCATTCCGCCGATTTAAAGGTGTGTCTTGTTCTAATTTAAAGAAAATCGGAATTTCGCAACGGACTTTGGCAGGACGGTTGGTGAGGACAATGACCCGGTCGGAAAGGCTGACTGCTTCCGATAGATCATGAGTGACAAGAAGTGCGGTCTTTCCACTCTGTCGGATAATCTGGCCGATGTCGTCGCTGACGGTCAGCCTGGTCTGATAATCCAGAGCGGAAAAGGGCTCATCAAGCAGTAAGAGTTGCGGATCAGGCAGCAGAGTCCGAATCAGGGCGGCACGCTGGCGCATTCCTCCGGAAAGCTGGGAGGGACGTGCAGAAGCAAATTGTTTTAAACCATATTGTTCGAGAAGCTCATACGCACGTTTTTTGGTTGCAGTATTTAGTGTGCCGCAGATTTCCGGACCGAGGGTGACATTCCGGTAAATACTGCGCCAGTCCAGTAAATGATCGTGTTGGAGCATATAGCCAATCAGGGGGGAATTTTCCTTGAGAGGGATACCATTTAACAGGATTTCTCCTGCATCTGGCTTCATCAATCCACAGATCAGGGAAAGAAGTGTAGATTTGCCGCATCCGGAAGGACCGACAACTGCTGTGAAGGTTCCAGGTTGCACGGAAAAGGAAAGATCAGATAAAGCCCTTGTTTCTGCGTCCAATGTGTGATAAGAATAATATATGTTATGAAGTTCCAGAAGAGAATTCATTGAAGACTCCATTTCAGTAGTAGTTAATGTTATGATATGTAAAAATAATCCTGAGAGTGAATCAATGAACATGTCAGGCGTTTTAGAAAAAAGGAATGATTGATCTGGAACAAAGATATAGGAGAATGATGAAAATGAATTTACAGAAAATCAATTATCAGAAAGAGCTGGAGAAGCTTCTGACAAGACTGGAAAAGGAAGAAAGAGTACCAACTCTTTTACTGCATAGTTGCTGCGCACCGTGCAGTAGTTATGTATTAGAGTATTTATCAAAGTATTTTAAAATCACCGTGTTTTATTACAATCCGAATATTTATCCGGAAAGTGAATACACAAAGCGCATCCTGGAACAGCAGAAATTGATTGAAGAGATGCATTTCCGCTATCCGGTATCATTTTTAGCTGGTAAATATGATCGCGACCGGTTTTATGAGATGGCAAAAGGGCTGGAAGAAGTGAGAGAGGGCGGTTCGAGATGCATGGGATGCTATGAACTTCGTCTGAAGGAATCCGCAGAAGTTGCAGTAGCCGGAGAATTTGACTATTTTACAACAACACTTAGTATAAGTCCGATGAAGAATGCGCAGAAGTTGAATGAGATCGGACAACGTGTTGGTGAAGAATATGGTGTACAATATCTGCTTTCTGATTTCAAGAAGAAGAACGGATATAAGAGATCCATCGAACTGTCCGGGATCTATGGTCTTTACCGTCAGGATTATTGTGGATGTGAGTTCTCCTATAAAGCACGTCAGGCAGAAAAATGTGTGTGAAATGACGGAAGAAGTGATTAAAATAGCAGAAAATAAGAAAAAATCTACAGAATTCGTCGAAATCAGGTATATTTTGCAAGTTTGTAGTAGACATTTGACACTTTAGTGTGATAAACTAATGGGCAAATACGATATAATAGAAAAGGGGAAAGGCAGATGGCACAGTTATGGGGCGGTCGTTTTACAAAAGAGACAGATCAGCTGGTTTATAATTTTAACGCATCCATCTCTTTCGACAAGAGATTCTATGAGCAGGATATCCGCGGAAGTATTGCACATGTGACAATGCTTGCAAAGCAGGGGATTCTGACGGAGGATGAGAAGAAACAGATCATTGATGGACTGAACGGGATCCGTGAGGATGTGGAAAACGGAACACTTGAGATTACAGATAAATATGAAGATATTCACAGCTTTGTTGAGGCAAACCTGATCGACCGGATCGGGGATGCAGGAAAGAAGCTGCATACAGGAAGAAGCAGAAACGACCAGGTTGCACTGGATATGAGACTTTATACAAGAGATGAGATTATTGAGTTAGATGCACTTCTTAAAGAGATTTTGGAAGTTCTTCTGAAACTGATGAAAGAGAATGTCGAAACTTACATGCCGGGATTCACACATCTTCAGAAGGCACAGCCGATCACACTTGCACACCATATGGGGGCTTATTTCGAGATGTTCAAGCGTGACAGATCCAGAATGAAAGATATTTATAAGAGAATGAATTACTGTCCGCTGGGAGCCGGAGCACTTGCCGGAACAACTTATCCGCTTGACAGAGAGTACACAGCAGAGCTTTTGGACTTTGCTGGGCCGACACTGAACAGTATGGATTCTGTATCTGACAGAGATTACCTGATCGAGCTTTTGTCAGCAATGTCAACTGTGATGATGCATCTGAGCAGATTCTCAGAGGAAGTGATCATCTGGAATTCCAACGAATATCAGTTTGTGGATATTGATGATGCTTACAGTACAGGAAGCAGTATCATGCCACAGAAGAAGAATCCGGATATTGCGGAGCTTGTCCGTGGTAAGACTGGAAGAGTTTACGGAGCATTGACTTCTCTTCTGACAACGATGAAGGGAATTCCGCTTGCTTATAATAAAGACATGCAGGAAGACAAAGAACTCGTATTCGACGCAATAGATACAACAAAAGGATGTCTGGCACTCTTTACAGGAATGCTTAAGACAATGAAGTTTAATAATGTACGCATGGAAGAGAGTGCGAAGCATGGATTTACCAATGCGACAGACGCAGCAGATTATCTGGTGAATCATGGAGTTCCGTTCCGTGATGCACATGGAATCGTGGGACAGCTCGTACTGTACTGTATTGAGCATAAGAAAGCACTGGATGATATGACAATGGAAGAATTCAAAGCGATTTCACCGGTGTTTGAAGAAGATATTTATGACGCAATCAGCATGAAGACCTGTGTGGAGATGAGAAATACGATCGGTGCACCGGGAAAAGCGGCAATGGAGAAAGTGATCGCTATCGAAGAAGCTTATCTTGTGACAGAGTAATGAATCATTACAGAGAACAAAAATAACGGAATGCTTTCTTTCATTATATAAAGAGAATTGAAAGAGAATGTTTGGATAGAAAAATAGAAAATAAGAAGAAAAGGGAGAAGAAAACAATGGAGCAGAAATTAAGAGTAGGTATCCTTGGAGCAACAGGTATGGTAGGACAGAGATTTATTTCTCTGCTTGAGAATCATCCATGGTTTGAAGTTGTAACAGTAGCAGCAAGCCCGCGTTCCGCAGGTAAGACATATGAAGAAGCAGTAGGTGACCGTTGGAAAATGGATACACCGATGCCAGAAGCAGTTAAGAAGCTGGTAGTCCTGAATGTAAATGATGTAGAGCATGTAGCATCTACAGTTGATTTTGTATTCAGTGCAGTGGATATGTCTAAAGACGAGATCAAAGCAATTGAAGAAGCGTATGCGAAGACAGAGACACCGGTTGTATCTAACAATAGTGCACACCGCTGGACACCGGATGTACCGATGGTAGTACCGGAGATCAATGCAGATCATTTTGAAGTGATCAAAGATCAGAAGAAACGTCTTGGAACAACACGCGGATTCATTGCAGTAAAACCAAACTGCTCAATCCAGAGCTATGCACCTTGCCTTGCAGCATGGAAAGAGTTCGGACCAAAAGAGCTGGTTGTTACAACATACCAGGCAATCTCCGGAGCAGGTAAGACATTTAAAGACTGGCCGGAAATGGTTGGAAACATCATCCCATTTATCGGTGGAGAGGAAGAAAAGAGTGAGCAGGAGCCGCTTCGTGTACTTGGTAAAGTAGAGAACGGAGAGATCGTGAAAGCAGAACTTCCGAAGATTACATGTCAGTGCGTGCGTGTACCGGTTCTGAATGGACATACAGCTGCAGTATTCATCAACTTTGAGAAGAAGCCTACAAAAGAGCAGCTGATCGAGAAGTTGGTTACATTCAAGGGATTCCCACAGGAAGCAGAACTTCCGAGTGCTCCGAAGCAGTTTATCCAGTATCTTGAGGAGGACAACCGTCCACAGGTAACAGAGGATGTGAACTACGAGCGCGGAATGGGCGTATCTATCGGACGTCTGAGAGAAGATACAATGTTCGATTACAAGTTCATCGGACTGTCTCATAATACAGTAAGAGGTGCAGCAGGTGGAGCAGTTCTCTGTGCAGAGGCATTGACAGCAAAAGGATATATCGCAGCAAAATAAGAAAATAGAAAAAGGCAGTGGCAGTACCAAAATCGTCACTGCCTTTTACGCGTGCTAGACCAGAGACAGAAATTGAGGCATTGAGAGAGGATAGATCACGCAAATATTTTATGAAATGGTAGTAAGAGGAGGGCCTTATGGAAAAGGAAAATAAGGGAAGAGCGATAGCGCTGCTTCCAATTGGAGTATTTTTAATTATTTTTCTCGGCGCGGGAATTGTGTTCCAGGATTTTTATGCGATGCCGGCAATTGTAGCTTTTTTGATCGCATTGTTTGTTGCATTTTTGCAGAATAAAGAATTGAGTTTTAACAAGAAGATTGAAGTAATTGCGAAAGGCGTTGGTGAGGAAAATATCATCACAATGAGTTTGATCTTCCTCTGCGCAGGAGGATTTTCCGGTGCGGTTACAGCAGCAGGCGGAGTAGACAGTACAGTCAATTTAGGATTGTCATTGATCCCGGCGCATTTTGCAGTTGCAGGTTTGTTCCTGATCGGATGTTTCATTTCGGTTTCTATGGGAACTTCCATGGGAACAATCGCAGCACTCGCACCGATCGCAGTCGGAATCAGTGAAAAAACCGGATTCGCACTTAGTATCTGTATTGGAGCAGTTGTGTGTGGAGCTATGTTTGGAGACAACCTTTCTATGATCTCTGACACAACGATCGCAGCAGTTAAGACACAGGGCTGTGAGATGAAAGATAAGTTCAAAGCGAACTTCTTTATCGTTCTTCCGGCAGCAATTATTACAGTTTTAATCTTCTGGCTGGCAACAAGAAATATGAGCTTCCAGCTTGAAGAGAATCTTAATTACAGCCTTTGGGAAGTTCTTCCGTATATGGTAGTTCTTCTTGGAGCACTTATTGGAATTAATGTATTTGTTGTATTGATCAGTGGAATTGTGATTTCCCTGATTGTAGGCGTAAGCATGGGACATATTGCACTTTCTGAGATGTTCCAGGTGGTAGGAAGTGGTGTAACATCAATGTATGATATCACAGTTATTTCTATTATTGTAGCATGTATCGTATCACTGGTTAAAGAGCATGGTGGAATTCAGTTCATTCTGAATTTGATCAAGAGCAATATTAATGGAAGAAGAGGAGCAGAGTTCGGAATCGCACTTCTTGCGCTTTTTGTTGATGCATGTACAGCGAATAATACGGTTGCCATTGTTATGACAGGTCCAATCGCAAAAGAAATCAGTGAAGAGTTTGATGTTGATCCGAGAAGATCAGCCTCACTTTTGGATATGTTTACATCTGTAGGACAAGGTATCATTCCATATGGAGCACAGCTTCTGTCAGCAGCAACATTGACTGGACTGACACCACTTCAGATCATTCCAAATCTGTATTATCCACTTCTGATGGGAGTATGTGGAATATTGGCAATTATTTTCCTTCCACAGAGCAGAAAGACTACAACAAATTAAAGTGGTAACTTAAAAAAGCAAAAATAACATATTTCCTTGTGGTATAAGAAAAGTTGTGTTATACTTGCAGACAAGAGTGATTTTCACTGGAAACTATAAGTAAGAAATCAAAATAAAAGAGGGATGTAAGGATGAATCTATTATACAAAAGCACCAGAAATTCAGACAAGACTGTTACAGCTTCACAGGCCATCTTAAAGGGACTGGCTGATGACGGAGGACTGTTCGTTCCTGTATCCGTTCCGAAGCTGGATGTAACAATGGATGAACTTAAAGACATGTCTTATCAGGAGACAGCTTATGCGGTTATGAAACAGTTCTTCACAGATTTTACAGAAGAAGAGCTGAGACATTGCATCAACAGTGCTTACGATTCAAAATTTGATACAGAAGTGATCGCACCGCTTGTAAAGGTGGGAGATACTTATCATCTGGAACTGTTCCATGGAGCAACGATCGCATTTAAGGATATGGCACTTTCCATCCTGCCGCATCTGATGATCACTTCCGCAAGAAAGAACCAGGTGAAGAATGATATTGTGATCCTGACAGCAACCTCCGGAGATACAGGTAAGGCTGCACTTGCAGGTTTTGCAGATGTTCCGGGAACAAAGATCATCGTGTTCTATCCAAAGGGAGGCGTAAGCCACGTTCAGGAATTACAGATGGTGACACAGAAGGGAGAGAATACTTCTGTTGTAGCGATCCACGGTAACTTTGATAACGCACAGAGTGGTGTGAAGGCAATCTTCGAGGACAAGGAGCTGGCAGCAGAATTAGATGCGAAGGGATATCAGTTCTCTTCAGCAAACTCCATCAATATCGGCCGTCTTGTACCACAGGTTGTTTATTATGTATATGCTTATGCTAAACTGCTTGAGAATGAAGAGATTCAGGCTGGTGAGGAGATCAATGTCACAGTTCCGACAGGAAACTTTGGAAATATCCTTGCTGCATACTATGCAAAGCAGATGGGTGTGCCGATCGCAAAACTGATCTGTGCTTCCAATGATAACAAGGTTCTCTTTGATTTCTTCCAGACAGGTGTTTATGATAGAAACAGAGAGTTCATCCTGACATCTTCGCCATCTATGGACATTCTGATCTCCAGTAACCTGGAGCGTCTGATTTACACGATTGCAGGACAGGATGCACAGAAGGATGCAGAGCTCATGACACAGCTGAAGGAAAAAGGGGTGTATGAGATCACAGCTGAGATGAAGGAAGGGCTGAAAGACTTTGTCGGAGGATTTGCGACAGAAGAAGAAGTAAAAGAGACGATCCATGACACATATAAGAAGACAGGATATGTAATGGATACTCATACTGCAGTTGCTGCACATGTATGTGCACAGTATCGTAAAGATACACAGGATGAGAAGAAGTGTCTGGTTGCTTCAACAGCAAGTCCGTACAAGTTCGTACGCAACGTTATGACAGCAATTGATCCAAAGTATGATGAGATGGAAGATTTCGCACTGATCGATGAGCTTGAGAAAGTATCAGGCTTCCCGATTCCAAATGCAATCAAAGAAATCCGTGATGCAGAGGTTCGTCATACAACAGAGTGTGACGCAGATCAGATGAAAGAGACAGTAAAAAATATTCTTGGGGTGTAAAAAATGGATAACAGCATGTGGGGATTTATAGGTATTTTCGTTCTATGTTGTGGAATTTACGCATTGTATTCCTTTGTTATAATGAAGGTAAAGGGTGAGATCAATGCATCAATTCTTCTGGGAAAAGATTATACTTATAAAAAATGTAAGGACAAAGAGGCTTATATTGCAAAGACCGCACCGGCACTTTTGGTCTTCGGACTGGTGTCTGTGATCTATGGAGTGATTGATGTGATTCACTGTTATGTTCATACAATGACAATAATAGATACAGTTGCAATGATTATTTTCCTTATTGTATTGATCTGGTTCGGTGTTTATACAAGAAATCTCAGAAACAGATATTATTAAAAATGTCAGTTCCGTTTCTTTTTGCTGACAGAAATGTAAAATCCACATATTTACAGTTGTAAAAATGATGTGGATAGAGTATAATAGCAATAGGTTAAGAAAGAAGAAATACCTGAAATGTGCGAGAACCCTGATATTTTGAACCTACATTATTTAAAAAGGGATTCCGATAAGACTGAGTAATATGCCAGGCCTCCGTTTTTGCAGTGGACGGCAGAAAAGCAGGATGAGGTTGCCCACCTAGCTGTGGCTAGGACTCAAAATACAGGGAACGGCATTTTGGGGATTAGACAAAAGATAAAGTTAAGGGACAGCTGAAGAGATTCGGCTGTCTTTCTTTTTTGCTTGAATATTGAGAATAGTTATGGTATTATCCATGAAGTAACAATTTCGTGACGGCTGAGAAGAAACATAAGGTTACTGTTCACTCCCGTGTCAATCACTCCGCTGATTGCACGGAGGATGCGTGTTTTACCTGAATGCATCTCGCCCCATCGCCAAAGGCGATTTAAAATGGCGAGATGCGTTGCTGGTCGCACTTCGTGTGAACAGTAACAATATAAGCCGTCCTGAGTATTTAACCTGGGGAGTTAAAGAAAATGGAGAAATTTAATAAGATAAAAGAGCGCGGATTGCGAATTGCAGCTACCGTGAGTTCGCATCATACGGGAGCTTTCGCAGCACAGGCGGCATATTTCTTTGTGCTTTCATTGATTCCTATCTTTATGTTGCTTTTAACAATGGTACAATTTACACCAGTGACGAAAGCGGATGTGATGGAGGCTGTACTTCCAGTATTTCCATCCACAGTCAGCCCAATGATTGAAAGCATTGTGAATCAGGTATATATGACTTCCGGTACGATCATTCCTTTGACAATCCTTGTGGCTTTGTGGTCAGCGGGAAAAGGAGTACTTTCTGTAACATATGGATTGAACTGCATTTATCAAAACACAGAGACGAGAAATTATTTTTACCTTCGCGCAAGAGCATGTATGTATACTTTTTTGTTCCTTGTGGCTATCATGCTCTCATTGGTGCTTTCCGTATTCGGTAACAGTATTAGTGTTGTAGTTTATGAACATGCACCGCTTATAAGTAAAGCAATTCATAAGATTATACAGTTGAGGATTTATTTCACACTTCCACTTCTGACTTTCTTCTGGGATTTGGTGTACAAGTATCTTCCAAACCGTGGCGCGGAAGGAAAGACGACTCTACGGAAACAATTGCCGGGTGCATTCTTTACAGCGTGTGGCTGGATGGTACTGTCCTTTATCTTTTCTGTTTATTTGGATATCTTTAAAGGATTTACCAATATGTATGGAAGCTTTACAACAATCATTCTTGTTATGTTGTGGTTATATGCGTGTATGTATATTATTCTGCTTGGGGGAGAAATCAATGCAATTTTAGAAGGAGTTAAAAGCAGAAAATAGGAAAAACACAAACTATTATAGGAGTTCATTTAGACTTGACAAAAAGAAATGCTGTGTTAAAATAATTAAGGTAAATTCACTTAGAATATGAAAAGTTTATTAGATTTGAAAAGCAAAGATCGTGCATAGTAGAGACCTGTTTTCTTGCAGAGAGAGAGAATCGTCGGCTGAAAGTTCTCTTAAGTTCAGATAGCGATCGAAATTCACACGTGAGCTGCATTTTTGAAAGGAAGCATCTGAGAGACAGTTGGAAGAACAGATTTGTCCGGATGTGATAAGTAGAGAATGCCGTACGTTGTACGTTACACAACTTAGAGTGCCTGTAGATCAGACTGCAGGAATCAGGGTGGTACCGCGAGTGATTCAGACCTCGTCCCTTTTGGGATGAGGTCTTTCTTTATGAAAACGTTCGTCCCTGATAAGTGAGTTAAGAAAGGAGAAAACGATGAAAGAAAGACTGGAACAGATTAAAGCGGAAGCAGTCGCAAGAATTCAGGAGGCTGACGTTCCGGAGAAACTCAATGACGTGCGTGTAAAGTTTCTTGGTAAAAAAGGTGAACTGACAGCCGTATTAAAAGGAATGAAAGATGTTGCACCGGAGGAACGTCCGAAGGTTGGACAGCTTGTGAATGATACGAGAGCAGCAATTGAGGAGCTCTTAGAGGAATCTAAGACAAGAATGGAGAAAGCAATCCGTGAGGAGAAGCTGAAAGCAGAAGTAATAGACGTTACACTTCCATCTAAGAAGAACAGTGTAGGACATAGACATCCGAACACAATCGCACTGGAAGAAGTAGAGCGTATCTTCGTAGGCATGGGATATGAAGTTGTAGAAGGACCAGAAGTTGAGTATGATCTGTACAACTTTGAGAAGCTGAACATTCCGGCAGATCACCCGGCAAAAGATGAGCAGGATACTTTCTATATTAATAAGGATATTGTACTTCGTACACAGACATCTCCGGTGCAGGCTCGTGTGATGGAACAGGGAAAACTTCCGATTCGTATGATCGCACCGGGACGTGTATTCCGTTCTGACGAAGTAGATGCAACACATTCACCATCCTTCCATCAGATTGAAGGTCTTGTGATCGACAAGAATATTTCCTTCGCTGACTTGAAAGGAACACTTGAAGTATTCGCAAAAGAGCTGTTTGGACCGGATACAAAGACAAAATTCCGTCCACATCATTTCCCATTTACAGAGCCAAGTGCAGAGGTGGATGTAAGCTGCTTTAAGTGTGGCGGCAAGGGATGTCGTTTCTGTAAAGGATCAGGCTGGATCGAGATTCTTGGATGTGGTATGGTTCATCCACATGTTCTCGAGATGTGCGGAATTGATCCGGAAGAGTATAACGGATTTGCATTCGGTGTAGGACTTGAGCGTATCGCTCTTCTGAAATACGAGATCGACGATATGCGTTTATTATACGAGAACGACATCAGATTCCTGAAACAGTTCTAGTGAGAACAGCAGAAAAACAAGCACGAGCGAAGTGAGTATTTGTTTTTCTGTTCGAACGGTGCGATAAAATCTTCAAGCGGCGCGAATGCGGCGCGGCAACGGCGTAGAGCCGTTGGATTTTAGAGCCTCCATTTTGAATAGAACAAAAAATAGAAATAAGGAGATATAAAATGGATACTTCATTATCATGGATCAAAGCGTATGTCCCGGATCTTGACGTGACAGCGCAGGAATATACAGATGCAATGACTCTGACAGGAACAAAGGTTGAAGGATTCAAGGAGTTGGATGCAGACCTTGACAAGATCGTTGTTGGTCAGATCGAGAAAATTGAGAAACACCCGGATGCGGATAAGCTGGTAGTTTGCCAGGTAAATATCGGTACAGAGGTAGTTCAGATCGTAACAGGTGCCAAAAATATGTTTGAGGGAGCGAAGCTTCCGGTCGTATTAGACGGTGGACGTGTTGCAGGCGGACATGAGCCGGGACAGAGAGTTGCCGGTGGAATCAAGATTAAGAAGGGAAAACTTCGTGGAGTTGCAAGTTACGGAATGATGTGTTCCATCGAAGAACTTGGTTCTACAAAGGAGATGTATCCGGAACAGCCGGAGAATGGTATTTACATTTTCCCGGAGGATACAGAGGTTGGAGCAGATGCGATAGAGCTTCTTGGTCTTCATGATGTTGTTTTTGAATATGAGATCACATCAAACCGTGTAGACTGCTACAGTGTAGTAGGTATCGCACGTGAAGCAGCTGCTACATTTAATAAAGAATTTAAACCACCGGTTGTGACAGAGACAGGAAATGATGAAGATGTCAATGACTATGTGAAGGTATCAGTAGAGAACACAGATCTGTGTTCCAGATACTGTGCAAGAGTTGTTAAGAATATTAAGATCGAGCCATCACCGAAGTGGCTGCAGCGCAGACTTTCATCTGTTGGAATCCGTCCGATCAACAACCTGGTTGATATTACAAATTATGTAATGGAAGAGTATGGGCAGCCGATGCATGCTTACGATTTGGACACACTTGCAGGACATCAGATCGTAGTTAAGAATGCACAGGATGGAGATAAATTCGTCACATTGGATGGACAAGAAAGAACAATGGATAAAGATGTTCTTATGATCTGTGACGGGGAAAAGGCTGTTGGAATCGCAGGAATCATGGGTGGAGAGAACTCTATGATCACAGATGGCGCGAAGACAATGCTTTTTGAGGCAGCATGCTTTGATGGTGTCAATATCCGTAAATCCAGCAAGCGTGTCGGACTTCGTACAGATGCTTCCGGTAAATTCGAGAAGGGACTTGACCCGAACAATGCAATGGCTGCACTGAACCGTGCATGTCAGCTTGTAGAAGAGCTTGGAGCTGGTGAAGTTGTCGGAGGAGCAATCGACGTATACAGCAAGAAGAAAGAGCCTGTACGTGTTCCATTTGATGCAGAGAAGATCAACCGTATGCTTGGAACAAATATTTCTGAGGAAGAGATGCTTGGATACTTCAAGAAGATTGATCTTGATTATGATGCAGAGACAAAAGAAGTGATCGCACCGACATTCCGTCACGATCTGTTCAGATTAGCTGACCTTGCAGAGGAAGTTGCAAGATTCTTCGGATATGACAATATCCCGACAACACTTCCATCTGGAGAAGCTACAACAGGTAAGCTTCCGTTTAAGCTTCGCATCGAGCAGGTGGCAAGCAATATCGCTGAGTTCTGTGGATTCAGCCAGGGAATGTCTTATTCCTTTGAAAGCCCGAAGGTATTTGATAAGCTTCTTCTTCCGGAAGACTCAGAACTGCGTAATGCAATTCCGATCATGAATCCACTCGGAGAAGATTATAGTATCATGCGTACAACATCATTAAACGGTATGCTGACTTCTCTTGCAACAAACTATAACAGAAGAAATAAGAATGTTCGTCTGTACGAGATGGGAAATATTTATATTCCGAAGGAGCTTCCACTGACAGATCTTCCGGATGAGAGAATGCAGTTTACACTTGGAATGTATGGAGAGGGAGACTTCTTTAACATGAAGGGTGTGATCGAAGAATTCTTCGAGAAGATCGGTATGAAGGGCAGAGAGAAATACGATCCGAATGCAGGAAAGTCATTCCTTCACCCGGGACGCCAGGCAAATATCATTTATGACGGAAAAGTAGTTGGATATCTCGGAGAGGTTCATCCGGAAGTCGCTGACATTTATGGAATCGGTGAGCGTGCATACGTTGCAGTTCTGGATATGCCGGAGATCATTCCATATGCTACATTTGACAGAAAATACACAGGAATTGCTAAATATCCTGCAGTAACAAGAGATATCAGTATGGTTGTTCCAAAAGAGATTCTTGTTGGACAGATCGAAGATGTGATCGAGAAAAAGGGTGGCGCTCACTTAGAGAGCTACAACCTGTTCGATATTTACGAGGGTACTCAGATCAAAGCTGGATTTAAGTCTGTTGCATATTCTATCGTATTCCGTGCAAAAGACAAGACACTGGAAGAGGCTGAGATTACAGCAGCAATGGGTCGCATTCTTTCCGGTCTGGAAGAACTTGGTATTGAACTGCGAAAGTAAGAAGAGAGGGTAAGAGGATTGAAAACAAGTGATTTTTATTATGATCTTCCAGAGGAACTGATCGCGCAGGATCCTCTGGAGGACCGATCTTCCTCCCGACTGATGATGCTTGATAAAGAGACAGGAAAGACAGAGCATCATGTATTCCGTGAGATTATTGATGAACTGAATCCGGGTGACTGCCTTGTCATCAATGATACAAAGGTTATTCCGGCCAGATTGATCGGAGCGAAGGAAGAGACTGGAGCGAAGATTGAAGTACTTCTTTTGAAACGTGGGGCAGATGATGTCTGGGAGACATTAGTAAAGCCTGGAAAAAAGGCAAGACCGGGGGCCAGAATCAGCTTTGGTGACGGTTTGCTTGTCGGAGAGGTTCTGGATGTAGTGGATGAAGGTAATCGTCTGATCCATTTTGAGTATGAAGGGATCTTCGAGGAGATTCTGGATCAGTTAGGACAGATGCCGCTTCCGCCGTATATCACACATCAGCTTCAGGACAAGGATAGATATAATACAGTCTATGCAGCGCATTCCGGTTCAGCGGCAGCACCGACAGCCGGACTTCATTTTACGCCGGAGCTTCTGGAAGAGATTCGTGCAAAAGGGGTAGAGATCGCACCGGTTACACTTCATGTCGGACTTGGAACGTTCCGTCCGGTGAAGGTAGATGATGTGGAGCATCACCATATGCATTCAGAATTTTATATGATTACTGAAGAGTCTGCACAGAAGATCAACCATGCAAAAGAAGCAGGACATCGTGTCATCTGTGTCGGAACAACAAGCTGCAGAACAATCGAATCCGCTGCCGATGAGAATGGAAGATTAAAAGAATGCAGTGGTTGGACAGAAATCTTTATCTATCCGGGATATCAGTTCAAGATTCTGGATGCGTTGATCACGAACTTCCATCTGCCGGAATCTACACTGATCATGCTTGTTTCTGCATTAGCCGGAAAAGAGCATGTGATGGCAGCGTATGAGGAGGCAGTAAAAGAAAGATATCGTTTCTTCAGTTTTGGGGATGCGATGTTCATACGATAGAAAGGGACAACCTATGTCAGAAAATGATTTTATCATTGTAGATGAAGAAGAGACAAACAAGGAAGACAACAGACAGGACACTGGCAGGGAAGAAGAAAAAAAAGAAGTGACAACTTCTGACCATTCTGAAAAAGATGATGACGGATATGAGAGAATATGTTTTATTTGTCATCGCCCGGAGAGTGTGACTGGGAAGATGGTTGAGCTTCCGAATAATATCGCAGTATGCCCGGATTGTATGCAGAGAAGCTTTGATATGATGAACAATAGTTCTATGGATCTAAGCAGCATGATGAAGATTCCGGGAGTACATTTTATGAATCTTTCTGATCTTGAAAATATGCAGCCAAAGGCACAGAAGATCAAAAAGAAGAAGAAAGAGCCGAAAGAATTTAAGCAGCTGGATATTAAAAAGATTCCGGCACCACATAAGATCAAAGCACGTCTGGATGAATATATCGTTGGACAAGAGTATGCAAAGAAAGCAATCTCTGTTGCAGTTTATAATCATTACAAACGTGTAGCAACAGGAACAATGGATGAGATTGAGATAGAGAAATCAAATATGCTCATGATTGGGCCTACAGGATGTGGTAAAACATATCTGGTTAAGACACTGGCGAAGCTTTTAGATGTGCCGTTGGCGATTACAGATGCAACATCTCTTACAGAGGCAGGATATATCGGTGATGACATCGAAAGTGTTGTTTCCAAGCTTCTTGCAGCAGCAGACAATGATGTCGAGCGTGCGGAACAGGGAATCATTTTTATCGATGAGATCGATAAGATTGCCAAGAAAAAAACTTCCAGTCAGAGAGATGTGAGTGGTGAATCTGTGCAGCAGGGAATGCTCAAACTCTTAGAGGGAAGTGAAGTTGAAGTTCCGGTAGGCGCGAACAGCAAGAATGCGATGGTTCCACTGACAACAGTAAATACAAAAAATATTCTGTTTATCTGTGGAGGTGCATTCCCGGATCTTGAAGACATTATCAAAGAGCGTCTGCAGAAGAAAACGTCGATGGGATTCAATGCAGAACTGAAAGATACAGTCGAGCATGATGAAGAGCTGCTCTCTAAGGTGACAATTGAGGACTTAAGAAAATTCGGTATGATCCCGGAGTTCTTAGGACGTCTTCCGATTGTATTTACATTAAAGGGACTCGACAAAGAGATGCTTGTCAAGATCTTAAAAGAGCCGAAAAATGCAATTTTAAAACAGTATCAGAAGTTGCTGGCATTAGACGAAGTGAAGCTTGAGTTTGATGACAGCGCATTAGAAGCAATTGCAGAAAAGGCAATGGAAAAAGATACCGGAGCCAGAGCACTGCGTGCGATCATTGAGGAATTTATGCTGGATATTATGTATGAGATTCCGAAAGATGATAATATTGGAGAAGTAACAATTACAAGAGCTTATATAGAAAGTACCGGCGGACCGGTTATTCAGTTGAGAGGCCAGGCAGTACCGAGATTAGATGGATAAAGTGAGATTTTAGAAAGAGAAGTTTTGTTCAAAAATCTGAAAACTGATTGGGGAATTAGTTTAAAAAAATCACAAAAAGGAAGAGAGAAAAATGGACACATACAGATACTTACTGGATTTAGCAATTATTCTTATATCTACAAAATTACTTGGACTATTAACAAGACGAGTACAGATGCCGCAGGTTGTTGGCGCACTTCTGGCGGGATTGATCCTCGGACCGGCAGGATTTGGAATTCTGGCAGAGACTTCATTTATCCATGAAGTTGCAGAAATCGGAGTTATTGTTCTGATGTTTACTGCAGGTATGGAGACGGATATCAAAGAGCTGAAAGCAAGTGGAAAAGCTTCTTTTGTTATTGCGCTTTGCGGTGTTATTGTTCCGCTGATCGGCGGTTATGCAGTGGCGTGGTTCTTTAACCGGCCGAGTATGGCAGGAAGTAACCTGTCATCCCCTATCGTTCTTCAGAATGTCTTTATTGGAGTTGTACTCACAGCAACGTCTGTAAGTATTACAGTAGAGACATTGAAAGAATTAGGAGCATTGAAGAGCCGTTCAGGAAATGCAATCCTTGGTGCTGCGATCATTGATGACGTTCTCGGTATTATCGCACTGACAATCGTTACAAGTCTTGCAGATGATTCTGTAAAGCTTGGAATGGTTCTGATCAAGATCATTGGATTCTTCGCATTTTCAGGTGTTGTCGGATTCATTTTCTATAAGATGTATAAGAAATGGGTTGACGGAGCTGAGAAGGAACTGCATCGTCATACGATTATTGCGTTTGTATTCTGCTTGCTTATGGCATTTATCGCAGAAGAAGTTTTCGGTGTTGCAGATATTACAGGTGCATATATCGCAGGATTAATTATTTCCAACGTACAGAGATCTACTTATCTGGAGTCTAAGTTTGATACGTTGTCTTACCTGCTTCTGTCACCGGTATTTTTCGCAAGTATCGGTCTGAAGGTAAACCTTCCACAGATGTCAGTATCCATCATTATGTTCGCAGTTGTTCTTACAGTTGTGGCAGTTCTTACTAAGATAGTCGGCTGTGGACTTGGTGCAAAGCTTTGTGGTTACAAGAACTATCAGGCAAAACGAATCGGAGTGGGAATGATCTCCCGTGGTGAGGTTGCCTTGATCGTAGCAAGTAAAGGTTCCGCACTCGGACTTATGAGTTCTTCCATCTTAGGACCGGTTATCGTGGTGGTTGTTATTACAACAGTCATCACACCGATTCTTCTGAAAGTAGTGTTCGCTCCTGGAACAGGACCGTCAACACAGGTAGAAGCTGCAAAGAAGGTTACAAGCTACTATGAGAATCGAGAAGATAACAGATAGAACAAAAGAGAAAAGAATCGATAAAAGATATTGTAGAAACTTTGAGGTCATGGGACAGTTAAAGCTGTCTCATGACCTCAAATGTGTTATAGAGGTTTAATTGTCCGTATCCCCATTCACGGTTAGGGTATTCCATACTGTCTGGTCGGATGGCTCCAAGAACAAGAAGGCTTTTGATCTGGAATACATCGATGCCGGGCATTTTGCGTTCATAGAGCTGCCATTCTAACATAAGTGCGACTGCCCCGGCGGTGATAGCGGCTGCGGCGCAGGAGCCGCTGCGCACGGCAAAACGGTCTCCTGGAAGAGCTCCTTTGATATTAATCCCGGGAGCAGTGATGGAAGGATTTTCAAAGCTTGTTCTTGTATAGCCGCGTCCGGATGCCTGGGCGACTGCACCATTGCTGCCGTCGTAATAAGAGACCGTCAGAGGACTAGGGGCATTGGCCGGGTTTGTAAGAGTCGTGTAAGGATCTGATTCAAGGAAATAGACTTCTCCGTCTAAAAATTCTGTGACAGGAAGCCAGATATGGAAATCACCATTAATCAGGCGGGTCGGTTCTACGATGATTTTCCAAATGCCTTCTGCCGGAGTACGGAAACGGAAGAAGATGAGTTCAGAGCTTGCTTTTTCGACCAGAAGCCGATAGTCAACAGAGACGCGAGTCTTTTCAAAGAGAAAATCAATGTCGGCGCTTGTGCCTACATGAAATGGAATTTTGGATGTATTTTCCCCGGACGGTGAAATAATTGAAATTGAGAAGAGATTGGGAATCAGTACCCAAAGTTCTAAAGTGAATCCGGATACATTTTCACCAACTCGGATTTCTACAGTTTTACGGTCATTTTCTGACTGGATCGTATTGAAATAATGATGACGTTTGTCTGCTTCATTTCCCGTGCCAACCACAGCAATCCGGTCGGGCATCAGACTGTAGCTGCCAAGTAATGCGGGAAGCGGAAGCGTGCCGACATGACCGCCAAGATTAGAGCCTATAGTGATACACATGACAAGTGGAAGCCCCAGTTCATCTGCCAGATCATTCAGATATTTTAATCCAAGGATCAGATCTGTTTCCTGATAGCAGACGGCTGTTTCCGGGATGCAGTAATAATCCCGCAGATATTGCTTCGCTTGTTTTAATTTGACAACAGCGAGAGTAGATTCCGGAGCGGCTCCCAGAAACTGTTCGTCAGCGTCAGCATTTCCGGCAGCGAGACTGGCAATATAAGTTCCATGTCCGTCGATATCGACAGAAGGGATCTGTGACAGTGGGGAATCAGAAGAAAGTGCCAGATCAATCTCTTCCTTACGGTATTCACTTCCGTAGAAGAAGTCTCTGGGTGGAGTTCCGCTTTGGATAGTCTGATCCCAAATTGCCGCAATTCGCGTGGTACCGTCCAGATTGCGGAAAACTTTGTTTGATAGTCAATCCCGCTGTCAAGAAATCCAATCAGAACTCCTTTTCCTTTTAATTGAAGTGCCGGATAGTTCTGCACGGGAAGGATGCCGGTCTGGTTCAATGTCTCCATAGCGACAGGAGCAAAACAATTCGGAATGGAATTGTAAGAAAAACGCGCCAGAGAGATTGGCTCTACAAGTTCTTTGGAAAAGTAAATGCACTGATATCCAAGCCCGGCATCCTGGGTACATGGATCTTTTTTCAGAAGTTCATTGAACAGTGGAGTGCGCAGCGGATTACTGATGAAGTCGCGTGTATCTTCGGAGAGTATCTGTTCCCTGCAAGTTTCAAGATCATTCATAAGATGACTCCTGAGTTGAGTTGTAGAAAGGATATGCAAGAAGGATTCTATTTATGAAATTAGTCTAAAAATAATAGAAAATGACTTCAAAAACTGGAAGAATACGATATAATAAGACCAAGAGAAATTGTAGATCACCTTTCTGGTGGTTGAGATGATACAGCAATGATAAGAAGGGAGATTTCAGTATGAAAGATTTTTTTGAAGATTTAGGAAAACGTCTGAGCGAGACAGCAGAGGCAGTGACAGCAAAGGCAGGAGATGCGATTGAGATACAGAAATTAAAAGCGCAGATCAGAGAGCTTGCAAGAGGAAATGCAGAAGATCTGATGGAACTTGGTCAGAGTATTTATGACAGATTTGAGAATGGAGAAGAACTGGATGAGGCTTCCAAGGGACTGTGCGAGGCAATTGCAAGCCGCAAGGAAAGCATAGAAGAGTATGAGAATAAGATTGAAGGGCTCAAAGGTGCGTGTGAGTGTACACGGTGTGGCAAGATGGTTGCGAAAGATATGGCTTTCTGCCCATACTGCGGATCACCTGTAGCAGAGGAAGAAGATATTTTTGAAGCGGATGATCTGGCTCAGGAAGTAAGAGAAGAGGCAGAGGAAGCAGAAGAGATCGTTGCAGAGGCTGCTGAAGCAACAGTTGAGGCGGTTACTGAGGCCGCAGAAGAAGCAGTGGATGCAGTAGAAGAGTCTGTGAAAGAAGAGACAGAAGAATAGTTTCAAGGAATTAAGGGAGAATGGAACGTGAAGGTTGTTATATTAAGTTTTACACAGGCAGGAACAAGACTTGGTGAGAGAATTGGAAGTCAGTTCCGGAACGAAGGGATTACGTGTCAGAACTATGCACCTGCCGGATATGCTTTCGCTGACATTCTTCCGTTTCCGGACAATCCAAAAGAGCTGATCAGGGAAGGATGGGGAGAGACATCCTTCCTTTTTATTGGTGCAGTTGGAATTGCAGTGAGATATATTGCACCTTATGTAAAGGATAAATTCACCGATTCAGCGGTCGTAGTCATGGATGAAAAATCAGGATATGTGATTCCACTGCTGTCAGGACATCTCGGGGGTGCGGTGGAACTTTCCAATCAGCTTGCAGTATGGACCGGTGCAGTTCCGGTACAGACAACAGCGACTGATGTTCAGGGGAAATTTGCAGTAGATGTTTTTGCAAAGAAGAATCACCTGTATCTTACAGAGCGCGAAGCAGCGAAGCAGATATCAGCCGCAGTGCTGGATGGAAAGCAGGTCGGTCTGTGGATCGGTGAAGGACTGGTATTTGAACAGGAAGATTTTCAGAAAAGCTGTTTAAAAGAACTTATACTATGTGGTTCACAGGAAGAATTGTACTCCTTTGCAGAGGAACATCCTGTGATCGTGATCACAAAGACCGCAGAAGAAGGGAGACAGTTCGTGGAATCCCTAGCGGGTTCTCTGTGGGGAGATGTCAGGAATAACGTATGTGGATGTGAGCGTAAGCCATGCATTCTCCTTTTGTATCCAATCAATATCACGGCAGGAGTAGGCTGTAGAAAACAGATTTCAAAAGAACTTTTTGAAAAGGGGCTAAACGATGTTCTGGAAGGGTATGGACTTGAACCTACGCAGTTAAAACAGCTTGCATCGATTGATCTTAAGAAAGAAGAACCTGCGATTTTGGCCTATGCGCAGAAATATAAAGTACCGTTTGCAACTTATCCGGCAGAACAGTTAGAGAAGATTACAGAGGTATCAGCCACATCACGGTTTGTGAAACAGGTGACAGGTGTTGACAATGTGTGTGAGAGAGCTGCACGGACAGCAGATGCTGACGGAGAACTGCTGTGTCCCAAGTGCATAAGAGAGCAGATGACGGTGGCATTGACAGAGACAGAAGTAACACTTCAATTTTAAAACGAAAGAAAGTTCCAACAAGTTGAAGAAAACGTGTTTTTGCTTTATAATCAGTGACAGAGTAAAAAGAAAGGGTTCGATGGATGATTATGAAAGAGCATACGCATTTCCGTGAGGACGGAACAGAATATATCCATGCGCATCATAACGGAGATGGGGTGGCAGAGTCACATGTACATCATCACGACCATGGCGGCACAGGACATGTTCACCGTCATGTACACAGTGCAGAAGAAAAGAAGAAGGTAATGAATCGTTTATCCAGAGCAATCGGACATCTTGAGGCAGTGAAGCGAATGGTGGAGCGCGATGAAGATTGCAGTGAAGTGCTGATCCAGCTTGCGGCAGTTCGTTCTGCAATCAATAATACAGGAAAAGTGATTTTGAAGAATCATCTGGATCATTGTATTGTGGAAGCTATTGAGCAGAATGATATGGAGACAATCCGTGCTCTTGACGAGGCAATTGATAAGTTTATTAAATAAATGTAAATGTGGGTGATTTGATGAAGAAAAATATTCTTATTTTTGCCGGTACGACAGAGGGACGACAGCTGGCAGAATACGCCGTTAAAAAAGGAATTCCCTGTATCGTAAGTGCTGCGACAGAATATGGGGAAGAACTATTGGAAAATGATCTGCAGTTGCAAAAAGAGAAGCATAAGAAATCAGAACTTCGAGTGATCCAAGGACGTATGGATCAGCAGGAGATGGAAGCATTCTTTGAAAAAGAGCAGGTGGGGCTTGTCATAGATGCGACGCATCCGTTTGCAGTTATAGTGACGGAAAATATACAGCGGGCATGTAAAAACAGCGGAATAGAGTATTTACGATGTTTAAGAGATTTTTTGACAGAAGAAAGGACAGTCAGGTCAGAAAAGTTTGCTTGTGAAAGAACAAATGCGATTACTAAGAGTGACAGTTCTGTAGTCTGTGTGAATAGCGTGGAAGAGGCCGTGGACTATCTCGAGCAGACGCAGGGAAATATACTGATAACAACAGGCAGTAAAGAACTGGATAAATATACTCGTTTGACAAATTATAAAGAGCGGTGCTATGCAAGAGTACTTTCCGTACTCCCTTCAGTGATGCAGAGTATAGATCTCGGATTTTCAGGGAAGCATCTGATTGCAATGCAGGGCCCGTTTTCCAGGGAAATGAATCTTGCACTTCTTCATCAGACAGAGGCAAAATATTTCGTAACAAAAGAATCCGGAAAGAATGGAGGATTTGCAGAAAAGCTTGAAGCAGCAGAGCAGGCAGGTGCAGTTCTTCTCGTAATTGGAAGGCCGATAGAAGAAGGCTTGTCGGTAGAGGAAGCAGAACAGGAGATGAGAAAATGGAACAGGGATTGATACACATTTATTGTGGAGACGGAAAAGGAAAGACATCAGCGGCAATCGGACTTGCAGTCCGTGCTGCAGGAAGTGGACTTAAGGTTTTATTTACCCGGTTTTTAAAAAATGAATCTTCCGGAGAACTGGCGATTCTCGATGATATTTCTCAGATTAAAGTACTTCATCTTGAAAAGTCTTATGGCTTTTTTAAAAATCTTTCCGAAGATAAAAAGCAGGAAGTAAGGGAAACTTACTTGCAGCTTTGGAGAGCGATTGAACTGGAGATTCTTACCGGAAGATATGATGTGCTTGTGATCGATGAGTTTATGGCGGCTTATAGGTATGATCTCATCCCGAAGGAAGAAGCGATCGAGTTCCTGGAGAAGAAACCAAAAGAACTGGAGATTGTATTGACTGGACGAAATCCGGATGAAAAACTTATTGAACTTGCAGATTATGTGTCAGAAATCAAGAAAGTGAAGCATCCGTTTGATCAGGGAATCTACGCGAGAAAAGGGATTGAATATTGATGAAGGAAATCGGAAGAACAAGATCGGGACTTCAGATGGGATATACGACCGGAAGCTGTGCGGCAGCGGCGGCAAAAGCGGCAGCAGAGATGTTATTGTCGGGAGAAGAGATTCGCCAGGTGAGACTGCTGACGCCGAAGGGCATTGAACTGTATCTTGAGTTGGAAGAGATCATGCGTAAGATGTCAGAAGTTTCATGTGCAGTGCGAAAATACAGTGGAGACGATCCGGATGTGACGAATGGAATACTTGTTTATGCAACAGTTCAAAAGGTAGAGAAGAAGAGTAAAATAAATTCGGAGAATAGTGTGGATCTTTCCGAGAAAATCAATCTGGATGGTGGTATAGGAATCGGCCGTGTAACGAAGCCTGGACTGGAACAAAAAATCGGTCAGGCAGCAATCAACAAAGTACCGCGGAGAATGATCTGCGAAGCAGTAGAAGAGGTTTGCGGAAAGTATCAATATACAGAAAATCTGAAAGTGATTATATCCGTGCCGGAAGGGGCAGTGGTTGCGAAGAAGACATTTAATCCAAGACTGGGAATCGAGGGAGGAATCTCAATCTTAGGAACAACAGGTATCGTGGAACCAATGAGTGAGAAGGCACTGACAGATACGATTTATCTGGAAATGAAGATGCTCAAAGAAAATGGAACAGATTGGTGTTATGTTGTTCCGGGTAATTATGGGATGGACTTTTTGCGGGAAAATCTGCAGGTGGATACAGCACTTTCTGTAAAATGCAGTAATTATGTCGGCGAGACAATTGAGGATGCAAAGCTTCTTGGAATGAAAGGAATCTTGTTGATCGGACATATAGGAAAGTTTATTAAGCTGGCCGCAGGAGTGATGAATACGCATTCCAGACAGGCGGATTGCCGAATGGAAGTACTTGGTGTGCATGCGGCTATGAATGGCGCGGATGCAGCAGTTGTGCGGGAAATCATGGATTGTATCAATACAACGGAAGCAATGGAAATACTGCGCAGGGAGAAGTTGATTGAGCCGGTGATGGAAAGTGTGATGAAACGTATTGAATTCTTCTTAAAGACCAGAGCAGGAGAAGAATTGGAAATCGGTGTGATTTTATTTTCAACAGAGGATGGCATTCTTGGAAAGTCAGAAAATGCGGATGAGTTGTTAAAGAAGATACAGGAGAATAGATGAAACAAGCAGGAAAATTTTATGGAATCGGAGTGGGACCGGGAGATCCTGAATTAATGACATTAAAAGCAGTTCGAACAATCAAAGACTGTGATGTAATAGTACTTCCGGTTTCAAATAGAGAATTGACAGAGCCGCTACTGCTAGAACAAAATGATATGGAAAACAGAGCAGCAGGATATTTAGAAAGCTGTACAGCTTACCAGATTGCAGTGCAGACAGTTTCAGAACTTAAGGAAAAGCAGATTCTCTTTCTCCCAATGCCAATGATCAAAGATAAGGAAAAGCTGAGAAAGATTCATGCACGAGGAGCAGAAGTGATAGAGCAGTTTCTTGAGAAAGGATGGAATCTGGCATTCCTGACGTTAGGAGATCCAACGGTTTATTCTACTTGTATGTATGTGGAACAGATGATTGAACGGGATGGCTATCAGGTTGAGACAGTTTCAGGAATCCCATCTTTTTGTGCAGCGGCTGCAAGACTGAATCAGCCACTTGCAGAACGAGAAGAGCAGATTCATATTTTACCGGGTTCTTATGAGTCGGGAGAAGGTCTGCAGTTATCGGGAACAAAGATTTTGATGAAGACCGGGAAAAAGATGGGACAGATAAAAGAGTTTTTACAGGAAAGCAGTCAGGATATCTGTCTTGTAGAAAACTGTGGGATGGACAGGGAACGTATTGTCCGGTCGGTTGAAGAGGTTTCAGAAGATATGGGGTACTATTCCCTTCTAATTGTAAAAGACAAGAAAAAACAGTAAAGGCAGGAAGAATTATGATTACATTTGTAGGAGCAGGTCCGGGAGCAGAAGATCTGATCACAGTACGCGGACAAAGACTTTTGAAAGAAGCAGACATCGTGATCTATGCGGGTTCCCTTGTGAACCCGGGATTACTTAAATTGTGTAAAGAAGAGTGCGAGATATATAATAGTGCAAAGATGACATTGGAAGAAGTGTTAGAAGTGATGGTGAAGGGCTATGGGGACGGAAAAGAAATCGTACGTCTGCATACAGGAGATCCTTGCCTTTATGGTGCTATCCGAGAGCAGATGGATGAACTGAAGAAACTTGAGATACCATATGAAGATTGTCCGGGTGTCAGTTCATTTTGCGGAGCTGCGGCAGCACTGGAAGCAGAGTATACATTGCCGGGGATCTCTCAGTCTGTCGTGATCACGAGAATGGCGGGAAGGACACCAGTGCCGGAGAAAGAGTCAGTCAGAAGCTTTGCGGCACATCAGGCGACGATGGTTTTATTCTTGAGCACAGGACTGTTAAAGGAACTTTCAGCAGAATTGATCGAAGGCGGATACAGCGAAGATACACCGGCAGCGATTGTTTATAAAGCGACCTGGCCGGAACAGAAAGTACTTCGCTGCACAGTAGGAACGCTGGAGCAGACTGCACGCGAGGCGGATGTCACAAAGACAGCGTTGATTGTTGTTGGAGAAGTGCTTGACGGGACTTATGAGAGATCAAAACTTTATGATCCGACATTTACAACAGAATTCAGACAGGCCTCCTGTTCTAAGAAAGATTCAGGACAAACTGGAGAGGAACAAAGCACAGAGATAAGACAGGAAGCAGAGGAACAGAACAGATGAGTACAGTATATGTAGTAGGACTCGGACCGGGAGCAGAAGAGCAGATGACAGTGTGTGCACAGAAAGTATTGGAGCATTGCCCTGTTTTGATTGGTTACAATGTTTATATTGATCTTGTGAAAGAGCAGTTTCCTGATAAGATATTTTTGAGCACTCCGATGCGGAAAGAACCGGAACGCTGCAGAATGGCATTTGAAGAAGCAGAAAAAGGTCAGGACGTTGCAATGATTTGTAGTGGAGATGCCGGAGTGTATGGAATGGCAGGATTAATCTTTGAAATCGGAAAAGAATATCCTGAGATTCAGATAGAAGTTGTTCCGGGAATTACAGCGGCATCAGGAGGTGCAGCTGTTCTTGGAGCGCCGCTCATGCATGATTTCGCAGTGATCAGCTTAAGTGATCTTCTGACGCCGTGGGAGACGATTGAGAAGCGTCTGCATGCGGCAGGAATGGCTGATTTTGTCATCTGCCTTTACAATCCGTCAAGTAAGAAGCGCGCAGATTATCTGCAGAAAGCCTGTGATATACTGCTTCAGTACAGAGATGTGGGAAATATCTGCGGTTATGTGAAGAATATCGGACGTGAAGGGGAAACATATCAGATTCTGTCATTGAAAGAACTTAGAGATACAAAGGTGGATATGTTTACAACCGTGTTTATCGGAAATTCAAGGACGATGAAACTGAATGGGCGGATGGTGACACCGAGGGGGTATAAACTTTAAATGAAATCACAGCAAATTATACTTGCGGGAATAGGAATGGGATCTGGTGATGTAATCACAGAAGAAGTCAGACAATTGATAGAAGAGGCGGATTGTCTGATCGGAGCAGAACGAATGATTACGAGTGCACAGAAGATTCGTAGCATGAATGGATTAAGTATGCGTCAGTGTGAGGGAAACAACAGGAATGAAGGAGTCTTTATTAAGGAATATCGTACAGAAGAGATTGTATCCTATATAAAAGAGCACAAAGAACATAGTAAAATAGGAATTCTTCTTTCGGGAGATACAGGATTTTATAGTGGTGCGAAAAAACTGAAAGAGCGATTGACGGAAGTATGTTCTGATCAGATAGAGATTTATTCAGGGATTTCCTCACTTTCTTATCTTGCATCAAAAGTCGGTGTTTCCTGGGAAGATGCAAAAATCCTAAGTCTCCATGGAAAAGACATGAATTTTGTTCAGACGATCCACAGACATCAGAAGACCTTTCTGCTTCTTGGAGGAAAAGACACGGGGCGTCATTTCTATGAGACATTACTAGAGTATGGCTTAGGGGACGTGCAGGTTCATGTGGGATGTCAGATGTCTTATGAGGAAGAAAAGATACTTTCGGGCAAATTGTACGAGATGAAGGCAGAAGATTTTGAAGGACTTTGCGCAGTTCTTGTAGAAAATCCATCTTATTATAAGGCGGCCGGTATGCATCTGAAAGATGAAGAATTTCTCCGAGGAAAGGTGCCAATGACGAAGTCGGAAGTACGTTCTGTCAGTATAGCAGAGCTTGAATTAACCGAGGATGCAATTGTGTATGATATCGGTGCAGGAACAGGTTCTGTTTCTATAGAAATCGCACGTGCAGGTGAGCAGATTCGTGTATATGCGATTGAGAAGAATCCGGAAGGAGTGAAACTGATCGATCAGAATCGGAAGAAATTCAGGACAGACGGAGTGCGAATCATAGAAGGGCTTGCGCCACAGGCATTAGGGGAACTGGAAACACCGACACATGCATTTGTCGGTGGAAGTTCGGGAAACTTACGAGAGATTGTTCAATTACTTCAGAAGAAAAATCCGGATGTACGAATCGTAATTAATGCAATTTCTCTTGAGACCGTAAGTGAAGTGATGGGGCTTGTGGAAGAGGGAATCCTTCCCGATGCGGAGATTCTGCAAGTGAGTGCAGCAAGATCAAAGGTTCTTGGAAGATATCATATGATGATGGGACAGAATCCGGTTTATATTATTTCCGCAGGTGGAAGAAAGCCTGGACAGGTATAAGATGAGAGAAAAGGAAACAAACAGACAGGAGAATCATGAGAAAAATGAAAGAGAATGCTTGCAATAATAAAAATCAGAAAAAAAATCCAGGTTTTTTGTTGTCTGCTGTTTCCAGTAATAGTGGAAAGACAGCTGCAGCCTGTGGCCTGATGTCTGCATTTAAACAAACGGGAAAGCGTGTATGTGCGTGTAAATGCGGCCCTGATTATATAGATCCGATGTTCCACAGGGAGGTTCTTAGCGTTGATTCTAAGAATCTGGATCTGTTCTTCTCGGAAGAAGAAGTTTTGAAAGAGGAATATCTAAGGCATACGAAAGATGCAGATATTACTATAACAGAAGGTGTTATGGGATTCTATGACGGAATGTCTCTTGGTTCTGTAAAAGGAAGCTCTTATGATGTGGCGAGAACACTGGGACTGCCGGTGATTCTTGTGATTAATGCAAGAGGTGCAGCAATGACACTTGCAGCCATGGTGAAAGGAATTGCTGAATTTCGTTCGGATAGCAAGATTCGTGGAATTCTCTTAAACAGAGTATCCGCAATGCTATATCCAAGATTAAAAGAAATGTTGGAGAATGAACTGGCGAGAATCGGGCATGACGAGATTAAAATTGTCGGTTACATGCCGGAAAATGAAGCTTTTCATCTGGAAAGCCGTCATCTGGGACTTGTAACACCGCAGGAAATGGAAAATCTGCAGGAGAAGGTAAGACAGGCGGGAGAAATTCTGGCAAAAACAGTGGATCTTGAATTGCTCGAACAGATTGCCGGTGAAGCAGCAGTATGGAAAGCAGAAGTTTCAGAAGAATCGGAAAAGATTGGAAGTTTAAAAAGTCTGAACTACCCTGTTCGAATCGCAGTGGCGCGTGACGAAGCTTTCTGTTTTTATTACAAAGATAATCTTGAACTATTAGAAAGCCTTGGCTGTGAAGTGATAGAATTCAGTCCGCTTCATGATAAAAAACTTCCTGAAAATGTGAAAGGAATTCTTCTCGGTGGCGGTTATCCTGAACTGTATGGAAAAGAATTGGCAGAAAATCAGAGCATGCTTGAATCAATAAGAAGAGCATTGGATGATAAGATTCCATGTCTGGCAGAGTGTGGCGGATTTATGTATCTTCATGAAGAGATGGAAGACACAGATGGAAACGTCTGGAAACTAGTTGGGCGAATCAAAGGAAAAACATTTCCGACAGGTAAACTGGTTCGATTTGGATATGTGAATTTACAGAGGAATCTTGATGAGGATCAGATTTCTGAGCTTAAAGAACGGATGAGTATAGCGGACAGCTGGATTCTTCCGGATGAGAATATCCGTGCACACGAGTTTCATTACTGGGATAGCACAGACAGTGGAAGTGACTGTCTTGCTGTCAAGCCGGATGGAAAGAGAAGATGGAAATGCATGCATCTGGAAGAGAATCTCGTGGCGGGATATCCGCATTTGTATTATCCATCTTGTAAAGAATTTGCGGAGCGTTTTGTAGAAAAATGCAGAAGCGGTTACAGAGAATAGAACAAAGAGAAACAGCAACAGATGTCGTTATAATAACATCTGCTGCTGTTTTTTTAGGTTCTATGAAATATCTAGATCAATCGGTTCGTCCAAATGTTCGGAAACATATTTTCCATTTTTCTTCCGTTGCCTGACGCACTCAGTCAGAAGATATTCAATCTGACCGTTTACGGAACGAAAATCATCTTCTGCCCAGGCTGCGATTGCGTCATACAGTTTAGCGGAGAGACGGAGAGGAACCTGCTTCTTTTTATTATCTTTTTCAGCCATTTCTAGTATAGACTTCCAGAATTAATGATTGGCTGTGTGTCATGGTTTCCACACAGAACAACAAGTAGATTGGATACCATAGCAGCCTTACGTTCTTCATCCAGTTCTACGACTTCTTTCTCGCTTAATTGATCCAGAGCCATTTCAACCATGCCGACTGCTCCGTCTACGATCATCTTTCTCGCATCGATGATAGCAGAAGCCTGCTGACGCTGAAGCATGACAGCAGCAATTTCAGGTGCATAAGCAAGATATGTAATTCTCGCTTCAATGATCTCAAGACCAGCATCCGTTACTTTAGTCTGAATCTCTTCGCGGATTCGCGCTGCAACAATCTCACTGGAGCCACGGAGACTTCCCTCATCAGCCTTTCCGTCACCGGTTGTATCGACATCAGGAGCAGTGTCATATGGATAGATGCGGACAATATTACGAAGAGCACCATCACACTGAAGTGAGAGATATTCTTTATAATTATCAACATTAAAGACAGCTTTCGCAGTATCTACGACACGCCATGTTACGGCAATACCAATCTCAATCGGATTTCCGAGACAGTCATTGATCTTCTGACGGGAGTTGTTCAGTGTCATAACCTTGAGAGAAATCTTTTTGCTTGAAGACTCTTCAGTGGTTCCTGTTGTAGAAACACCCAAGAGGCTGGAAAGATTTGCTCCCTTCTTGGAATTGTTATCAACATCTCCACTCTGACTCAACTTTGTCTTGGAAGCAGGGTTTACACTGGTACAGAATGGATTGACAAAATAGAATCCGGCTTCTTTCAGTGTACCGATATAGTTTCCAAAAAGTGTAAGAACCAGAGCTTCCTGTGGTTTCAGCACTTTCAGTCCAAGGAATGGAACCCATCCAATACATAGCCAGATAATGCTGACAACCAGTCCAGCGATAACTGGTGGAGCTGAGAATTCATGTTCCAGTGCAATTGCGGACAGAACGCATCCTGCTATTGCAATCAGATAGAGCAGACAAAAGAGCAGAAGCATTCCCATTCCGTTTTTCTTATTTGATAATATTTTTTCATTCATAGTGATTCCTCCTCTGGAAATAAAATGAAATTTATTTGATATCATTATGATATCACTTTTGGAAAAGAAGTCAATAATTTTTGGATAAAACCAAGAAATTTAACAAAATCAATGCAACCGCAAATCAAGTCAACAAAAAGAAAAAGCTGTGAAAGATAAGCAATTTCATCTTTCACAGCTTCTATTCACATATTTATTCTATCAATCCCAGAATTTTGGAATACAAGAACAATCTTACAGCTGAGGACCTGCAGCAACAAGTGCTTTACCAGCTTCATTTCCTTCGTATTTAACGAAGTTCTTGATGAATCTCTGAGCAAGGTCTTTTGCCTTAACATCCCACTCAGCAGCGTCAGCGTATGTGTCACGAGGATCAAGGATTCCTGTGTCAACACCCTCAAGCTCTGTAGGTACTTCGAAGTTGAAGTATGGGATTGTCTTTGTAGGAGCTTTGTTGATTGCTCCGTTAAGGATAGCGTCGATGATTCCACGAGTATCTTTAATGGAGATACGTTTTCCTGTTCCGTTCCATCCTGTGTTAACAAGGTAAGCCTTAGCTCCGCTAACTTCCATCTTCTTAACAAGTTCCTCTGCATATTTTGTAGGATGCAGTTCAAGGAATGCCTGTCCGAAGCAAGCTGAGAATGTTGGTGTAGGCTCTGTAATTCCACGCTCTGTACCAGCAAGTTTTGCTGTAAATCCAGACAGGAAGTAGTACTGTGTCTGATCCTCTGTCAGGATAGATACCGGAGGAAGTACTCCGAAAGCGTCTGCAGACAGGAAGATTACATTCTTAGCTGCCGGTGCAGAAGATACTGGACGAACGATGTTCTTAATGTGGTTGATCGGGTAAGATACACGAGTGTTCTCTGTTACGCTCTTGTCGGCAAAGTCGATCTTTCCGTTCTCATCAAGTGTAACGTTCTCAAGAAGAGCGTCACGAACGATTGCGTTGTAGATGTCTGGCTCAGACTCTTTGTCAAGGTTGATAACCTTAGCGTAGCATCCACCCTCGAAGTTGAATACTCCGTTGTCATCCCAACCGTGCTCGTCATCACCGATGAGGAGTCTCTTAGGATCTGTGGAAAGTGTTGTCTTACCTGTTCCTGAAAGACCGAAGAAGATTGCTGTGTTCTCTCCGTTGAGGTCTGTGTTAGCTGAGCAGTGCATGGAAGCAATTCCCTTAAGTGGAAGGAAGTAGTTCATCATAGAGAACATACCTTTCTTCATCTCTCCGCCGTACCATGTGTTAACGATAACCTGCTCTTTGCTTGTGATGTTGAAAAGTACAGCTGTCTCAGAGTTAAGTCCGAGCTCTTTGTAGTTCTCAACTTTAGCTTTGGAAGCATTGTAAACAACGAAATCTGGCTCGAAGTTCTCAAGTTCTTCCTCTGTTGGCTGAATGAACATATTTGTTACGAAATGTGCCTGCCAAGCTACTTCAACGATAAAACGGATTGCCATACGAGTATCTTTGTTAGCACCGCAGAATGCATCTACAACGAAAAGTCTCTTGTTAGAGAGCTCTTTGATTGCGATATCTTTAACAGCTGCCCAAGCTTCTTCTGTAGCCGGGTGGTTGTCGTTCTTGTATTCATCAGATGTCCACCAAACTGTATCTTTGGAGTTCTCATCCATAACGATGAATTTATCTTTAGGAGAACGTCCTGTGTAAACACCTGTCATAACATTGACAGCACCGAGTTCACTTTCCTGTCCTTTTTCAAAACCTTCAAGTTCCGGTTTTGTCTCTTCTTCGAATAATAATTCGTAGGAAGGGTTGTATACGACTTCTGTTGTTCCAGTAATGCCATACTTACTTAAATCAATTTTTGCCATCTTACATATACCTCTTTCTTTCTAATGATAGAATAAAATGCTGCTCATGCAAGTCCTTTCATACTCCTTTTTTAATTATACATATTATGTGAAGAAAATCAATAAAATCCGTAATTTTTAACAAAGAACTGGAAAAAATGAAAG
>NZ_QTZH01000150.1:0-1236 GCF_003462585.1 Ruminococcus sp. OM04-4AA
TAGAACGTATAGTTAATTTCCATACGCTCTATCTCACATTTCATATTAAATTTTTGAATTCTACAAGCTAGAATTTATCGTCTTGTTCCATTCTTATCAAAATTCTTTTTTAATGCTATTTCTGTTGGGAGAATAGACCCAATTAAAGGAATAAGTTGAACACCACAGATAATTCCTCCTATACCCCCAACACAATCTTCATTTTTTCCAATCACTAAAAGCATGAATATTACTGTTATCGGCAACATAACCATTCCACAGACATACCAGACTTTACCACAATATTTATGAGCAAATTCCCATGTGTCTTTGTTCTTCATAGACATCGAAGTCCGATATCCAAATACTGAATTTATTTCCTTTGGAGCCTTTTTCATAAAATATCTTCCAAAACCAATCATCGTAAATGGAAGAAGCAAATCCATAATCAACATAAAAATCCAAACCCCCATTGTAAACCTCCTTTACTACAACTCCCGATTTTCTCAATTCTCCAAACTGGAATTTCATAAACGCATTTGCTTCTTAAACGCAAACATTCCCTCATTGCCATCACCGACAAAATCGTCCGGTGTATCCGGCATAGGATGTTTTTCATTAAAAAATTCTGTAATATGAAAGCCGCAGACATTCACATAAAAATGAATGTTGCGCTTATCAAAGTACGGCGTACAGGTTTCCCATACTTTCGTGTTCGGATATATTCGTTCCAATTCAAACCATATCTTCTTACCGATACCATTGCTCTGAACTCCGTTCTTTACAAAAAGCAGGTCAAGATGGTTATGCTGTGTACTCTCATTGATAATAACAACAGCACCGCCCACCATTTCTCCATCGACAACGGCTTTATAGACAGCAGAACCCTCCGCATTCAGCGACTGGTCAATGTCCTTTTCAGGCAGAATAACAGCATCTGTTTTCCCAAAAGCATCTTCAAAACCTTTCTGAAATGCTTCCTGCATATCCGCCTTGTATTGCGTTAATTCTTTTGGTTCTATACAAACTAATTGGAAGGTCATTTTATATCTATCTCCTCAAAAATTCCGATTTTAATGTCTCTATTATACCATAATGATACTATTATAAAAAAGGAAAAAGAGCTCCTTCGAGCTCTTTTGGGTCAGTTCTGCAAACTTGAATTTATATAATTATTCCTCTAACTTTCCCCATTTTATAGGCTTTCCCGCCTGTCCATTAGTGAAATGATATGTAGTTTCCCTTATTTTTGCCCTT
>NZ_QTZH01000151.1:0-1176 GCF_003462585.1 Ruminococcus sp. OM04-4AA
ATTCTTTTTCAAAAATCATTTTACAAATTTGTAATTTAGCTTCTTTACTCAATTTTTCAAATTTGACATAATCATTAATTCTAAAAAACAATGGATCACCAATTCTCTGTCTTATAGCGTCTGGACTTAATTCATTAGATGTGCAAATAACAATAGCATTTCTCATATCAACTGAATAATTTTTATCTTTATACACGCCCTCGTCAAAAAACTGATAAAACGCACTCCATATTCCCGGATGTGCCTTATCAAATTCATCTAGCAAAATTACATTACTTTCCCTTTCCAACAGTTCTTTCGCAAAACTTCCTTTATTATGTTCTGCTCCATATAAATATTCATAGAAATCGCCTGTTTGATACATAGATAATTGAAATCTACATATTTTCCCCCCAAGCAATTGACCTATAAATTTAGCAGTTTCCGTTTTCCCTACGCCAGAAGGACCATAAAGCATCAACACCATTGGTTTATTTTTATTTTTCTGTTTATATAATTCATATAACGTAATTGCTAATCTTTTCTTTGCCTTTTGCTGTCCTATAATAGTTTTATCGTATAATTGTAAAAAATGATTCAGCCTTTTTTTAGTCATTTTAGGATATTTATAATAATTGATTTCTAAAATATCTTTCGGATAATGACGAACAAGTTCATTTTTTATACAATCCGGAGGATTTTGCAAATACAACTCTTTTAATCCATTTCTCTTTTCATTCATTATCGCAACAAAATTTTGAATACCACCTTCTGTAATTCCAGAGTATGACATTGAAAATCCAACTACCTGATCTAATTTCACCTCCGTTGAAAATCTGGATTTCTTGTTTAAATCGCTTACTTCAATCAATGTATCCAATAAAAAATAAGTTTCAGGAATATATTTATTGTATTCTCGATTGGGACCATAAAAAATAAATATCTTTTCCATTTACTCAACACCTGCAAGTATTATATCATAAATAGGCAATTGTTTACTATTATTCTCTTCATCTTTTTCCAATCACCTGCAAGTATTATATCATAAATAGGCAATTGTTTACTATTATTCTCTTCATCTTTTTCCAATGAGGTAATCGTTTTGTGAGCAACTGGTTCAAATACTTTTGTAAAATCCAACTTTTCTTTTTCTCCTATTCCAACTTCAATTCCATAATATTTTAGATTCATTTGTAA
>NZ_QTZH01000152.1:0-1165 GCF_003462585.1 Ruminococcus sp. OM04-4AA
TTTATAATTTGGGACTTATCGGTTTTCACTTTCTTCCGATAAAATTCTTCTTTTGAAACAGGTTTTGCATCCATCTTTTTTTGAAAATTTATTCCACTAACAGAACTTTCATATACAAATTGTTTTATTTCATCCATTTGATTTGTTTCATAATATTTTACAAGCATCACAAAAAACTGTTCTTGATGTTCTACTGGAATACTAATGATTCCTTTTCCATTCTGAATCATCACCTGATTTGCTGCAAGTTGCGCAACACGTTTATTTCCATCATAGAAAATTTGACTTCTCATTAAAAAGAGCATTAATGTAATTGCTTTTTCTGTTATAGAAGTATCTTGATTCATAATATTATGCACTTCATCCGATATTCTGATCATATCAGGAATTTCTGGTTTCCACGTAGTTCCTCCAATATTTACATCCGAACTTCTTAGTTCGCCTGCAAGTGGAACAATCTTATCTCCTATAATTTGGCTTAATTGGCGAATATAGCGCAGATCAATCGGATATTCCACTGTCTCAAGTACAAACTCCCATGCATGTTTTAAATTGTTGACTTTGACAATATCATCAACTGACATACCTGCCACTGCTCTTCCTTCATAGATTTCATTAGTTTCCGGAAATGTAATTGCAATTCCTTCCAGTTTAGATTCCTTATATATACTGTCAACAATATTTCTCTTTGCAAGAAAAATATTTTCTTCCAGCGTAAGTTGATATTTATCTAACATCCGTTTTCTTCCTTTCTCCAGTTCACCACTGATAACTTGTAAGTTATTGATCTTCCAAGTATTATCTAAAATATTTCCAATGCGTTATTCTTTAATTTTAGAGATTATTTTCTCTCTGTCATCTTCTGTCTCTACATATTTTATTATATCTCTTGGTTGCATTTCCAATATTGCGCATAATCTATTCAAGTTATCCAATGTTATAGATGTATCTTTTTCACGGAATTTTTTCATTGTTGTTTGCCCAAAAATCCCTGTTTTTTTTGCTATTGTCGTATTTACACCTATTCTATCAAGTTCCTTTATAACATCGATCTTATACTCTAACATATTTTCACCTCTCCTTTATAACATCGATCTTATACTCTAACATATTTTCACCTCTCCCATATAACTCTAGATATAGTTTACTATCAAAAGAAAAAATT
>NZ_QTZH01000154.1:0-1129 GCF_003462585.1 Ruminococcus sp. OM04-4AA
CAATCAAAGAGAGCTATGGATATGGAGCCTTTGGGGAAGACCTGTACCAGAACCAGGGGGAGATGCAGCCGTTTGGCTATACGGGATACCAAAGAGATGAGATAGCAGGGACGTATTATGCCCAGGCGAGGGAATATCTGGCAGAGAGTGGAAGGTTTGCAGGGCAGGATTTGATTGCCGGTTTTATGGATCTGCCATTCAGTATGAACCGATATAGTTACTGCTTTAATACACCGGTGGTCTTGGTAGACTTAGATGGTGCATGGCCAAAATGGATTACGGATATTGGTGGAGCAATAGATGAAGGAGTGCAATGGGTAGAAAATAAAGTTAGTAGTGCGATTAGGTGGGGATATGAGGAAATTTGGTCTAAACACATTTATGGAGAAGATTTAGTCTTATACGAGACTACAACGGGAGGTGGCTCTTATGAAGTTACTAGTCATCGAGGAGGTAGTATAATTGTTGCTCAAAAAGATATTTTGGGAAACTTTACGGGATGGACATTAGATTTATCCATAAATTTGCCTCATGGATTAAAAGTCGGAAGTAAATTAACAGGCAAAGATTGGAATCCAGAAACATGGAAATATAATCATGGAATTGAGTATACAAATCAAGATACGGGAATTTCTTATAAAGGTGGGACATACATGGATAAAAATGGAATAGGTTATAATCATGTATATGGTGGAACATCTGGAAACTTGCCATTAGAATTACCAGATAGTACAAAAATTGACGAATATGCAGATGTTTCATGGAGTTTCTCTCAAGATTTTCAAATATCTAATTGGAAGCTAATATTAGAGACAGTTGGAGTTGTCACAGCAGCAATTTTGTTCGTAGTGGTAGTATTAGATGATGCAACAATAGTGGGGGTATTAGATGATGCGGCACTGGCACCATTAGCTGCGTACATTGCATCGGTAGCTCCTTCCTTTTATCAATGGTTTATCAATAGTGCACCTAAAATGGCAACTTGTGGAGGATAAAAAATGAAAAGTATAAAAAAAATAATAAAAATAGTAATTTTAGTAATAGGCATAGTATTTGCATTATTAATAGCAATCGGAATGTTGGTATGGATGGAGATATATTAAAGATAGAAGAAAATGATGTATCAATA
>NZ_QTZH01000155.1:0-1103 GCF_003462585.1 Ruminococcus sp. OM04-4AA
TATCTTTCAAAAGAACGATATTTTCACCAAGGGGGATGTCTACCCTTTTTTAGCCAGAAAATAAGAGCAATTTTTTCATTTAACTATTGACATTTATTAGCTGGACTTCTGCCTTTAAAGTAGCAGCTTCCCTTTTTGCATAAGCTACTGCATCCTGAAAGTCCAAGTCCTCCACATTAGATGGTGTTGTCTTATTTTTCATCTCCGGATCACTTACACCAAACACACCGATCTTCAGTGTTTTTCCATTTTTTGTAATCTCTTTTACAAGTTCATCCGTATCAAAAAAGGATGTCCCATCTGCATTTTTGATGTTACCGGATAAAATTTTGACATTAGCAATTCCACCAAGCTCTTTTAAACGCTCTTTTCCATAACTCCAGTCATGGTTTCCTGTGGTCATCGCATCATATCCACAAGCTTTCATCAGTTTTGCCACCGATTCTCCCTTTACTAGTGTCGCAATCGGTTGTCCATGAAAGGTATCTCCGGAATCCAGCATCAGCGAACCGTCCGCTCCTTCCGTAAATGTCTGTGCAATTCCACTCAGTCGATCCATTCCGATCACCTGATTGTAATCGTCTTCCTCTACCCGCGCATGAATATCATTGGTATGTACGATTTTCACATCAAAAATTGTACTTTCAGATGCATTTCCATCCTGCGCCTGTACCGGCATTGCCCCAAATAATCCGAAAACTATCCCAAATATCAGCAAAAGTACCGTTACCTTATTCCATTGTTTTTTTAATTTCTTCATCTTACTCCTTCCTTTAATGAAACGGACATTCGTAATCCACATTCACTACTTGTTTATGAAAACAGCCCATTATATGGTTTGTTTTCATATTGTTTCCTTTCCTTTTATTATATGTAAAAAGCTGTAAAATTCAATACCTGACATACAACATCCACGAACTTCAACTATTGTCCTAAAAGTACAAATTATCTTTCTGGAAAATAACACAGAAAGGATGGGGCTGCCGCTTCACGATTGAACTGCTCCCCGTCAAGTAGACAATTGAAAAAATATAAATTTTTCCTACCAGCAGAAATTTATCTGCTGGCAGTTTTTATGCAGCTTGCAAGTAAATTTCATGTTT
>NZ_QTZH01000156.1:0-1098 GCF_003462585.1 Ruminococcus sp. OM04-4AA
GATCGCCCCAGATCTTTGCATTCGTGCGTTTGATGAGCTGGTTGGAATCGTTGTACTTATAGTTATATTTTGCTTTGCTGACACCATCTTCGATCTTCTCGTAAGAGGTTCGGTTTCCGATCTTGTCATACGTATAATTATGGACTGTCTTTTTACCGCCCTCTGCTTTTTCCGTACAGCGTGTCAGTTCCCAGTTGTCATCATACTCATAAGTACGTGTTGTCTGGATCTCTTTTTCCTGATGCTCACAGTCTGCTTTGCTTGTCTCTTTCTGTGTATCGCCCCAGTTATACCAGTCTTCCCAGCTTGGCGTCTTTCTTGTTCCGGCTTCCAGTTCCGTAGCTGTTTCTCCAACTACATATCCCTGATCATTGTACTTGTACTCATAAGTACTGATTACTTTGCCGCAGGAACCACAGGTATTCACAATCTTTGTGATATGATCTTCTGCATCGTAAGATACTTCTGTCTTTGTTCCATTGCTTCTAATGACTTCTGTCACACGATTCAGTGCATCATGCATACAGAGAACCTGCCACTGGCAGTTTCTCTTGCATACTTTGATAAAAAAACTGCCAGGATTTTACCCCCGGCAGTCCACTTTTTCCATATTCAGTTATTCTGTTGGAAACATCGCTGTCTCCAGCTTGCTTCTTTCGGTTTCAGACAGCTCATACGTCCCGGAATGGTTCTTTTCCACTTTTACAGTTACTGTCACCGGATCTCCATAGCTGTTCTTATCAATGCTCTTCTGCACGCTTTCCGTTAAAACAGATGCAAATACACCCGGATCTGTTTCTTTCATTCCCTGTGCAATCTTTTCCTTGCTGACTTCTGCGGAGCTCTGCTGCAATGTCTGAAATACATTGGATGGTTCAACTTGTACACTTACTGTATAGACTCCATCCTCTTCTTTCACATCCTGTACTTTGTATTTTGCCAATTTCTTTACTTCTACCAGTTTTTTCGCATAATCAGCAATTCCTTTGTCCGTAATGTTATCGGAATCATCAAATTGCTGTTGGATACTCTCATTAAAATCCTCTTCGATTTCTTTCTTGGCATCTTTTTCCGAGATTTCTAACAGATTTGCATAAT
>NZ_QTZH01000157.1:0-1096 GCF_003462585.1 Ruminococcus sp. OM04-4AA
CGCAGTATAATGCAAATTTTAGATTCTTTTAGTAATGATGAAGATAATGAAAATCAAAAGAAAATAGCATATTATTTTTCAAAATTACAGGCAGAAGTAACTGAATATACTGGTAAAAGTCTCAAAGACATTTACAATAATCGTATTGAATACTTACCTATTGATGAAATTTCCTTTTAGATACAAAATTCCCTCCGGCACTACAAACCGGAGGGTTTTCTTTAAAACAAATCGCTATGAGTTCCTGTTATTGTCAAGTAAAGATATTATTGCAAGTGCAGTAGTTGGTGCAAGGATACCAGTATCAACTAAATCTTCTAATTCAGGAATAAGTTTTGTAAGTTTTTTATAATTATTGAGAGTATCTACCGAAATCCCAATCATTTCCGCTAATTGTTCTTGATTCAAGGAGTCCGAAACTTTCGGAGTCCTATCAAACTGATTATTGCCATGCTCAATTCCATAAATTCTTTCAAGTTCTTTGATACATCTACCAAGTTTCTTTGCTGTTTGTGAATCTGTCCAAGAATCTTTTCTTCCATCAATTTTGCTATTCACTCCAATTGGAGTGAAATCCACATGTTGATTTCCTTGAAAAGTTTTTTGAGCTTCTGACTTTTTCTTTTCGTTCTCCAAAGCAACTTCTTTTTGAAATTCTTCTGTCATAGCAAGTTTTTCACCGGTAGAAAGATTTTTAGATGATAGCTGATGAGTAAGCATCCAATCCATTGCGTCAATTTAGCGCAACTACATCTGTCCACAATATGAAAGAATTTTTTCTTTACAGCTACGACTAATATTTAGCCCTATCGCAGTTAATTCACTTATTTCAGCATCACCAAATAAAAACTTATAAGCAACTTTGAATCTTTTACATCCATCCTCTAATTCATTGTTTTCACCACATTCTGATGATGCAAAACGTTTATATAAATATTGTCCTTCTGGAAGCATTTTCACTATTTCTAAAAATTTACTATTTCCATCTAAAAATTTTCTTTTTTTCCTTCTGGAAGCATTTTCACTATTTCTAAAAATTTACTATTTCCATCTAAAAATTTTCTTTTTTCTTCCATATTTTTCATACCTAAAATAA
>NZ_QTZH01000158.1:0-1060 GCF_003462585.1 Ruminococcus sp. OM04-4AA
AGCGATTTTTAATGGAACACATTTTAAATTTAGAGCAAGTAAAAAAATACTACGGGGGTAACTCTGGAAATATCACAAAGGCAGTAGACGGTATTTCTATGTATGTAGATAAGGGCGAATTTGTCGCAATCATGGGAGCTAGTGGTTCTGGAAAGACTACCCTATTAAACTGTATCTCTACGATTGATACTGTAACCAGCGGACACATTACAGTCAATAATCAAGATATTACCAAAATCAAGGATAAAGATTTTGCTGATTTCAGACGTGAAAATTTAGGGTTCATTTTTCAAGATTTCAACCTTTTAGATACTTTAACGATTGGAGAAAACATTTCTTTATCATTGGTTATCAACAAACAGAACCCTACTGATATTGAGAAAAGAGTTCATGCTATCGCCGATAAATTGGGTATTCGTGATATTTTATCGAAATTTCCTTATGAAGTTTCTGGCGGACAAAAACAGCGTTGTGCTTGTGCTAGAGCCTTAATCAATGAACCGAAACTGATTTTAGCTGATGAACCGACGGGAGCTTTGGACTCAAAAGCTTCCAGATTATTACTGGAAACAATGTCTGAAATCAACAAGAAAATGCAGGCTACTATTTTAATGGTAACACATGACCCGTTTAGTGCGTCTTTCTGTGAACGTATTTTGTTCTTGAAAGACGGTAAAATATTCAATGAAATTTTCAGAGGGGAAAAAAGCAGAAAAGATTTCTTCAATGAAATACTGGATATATTAACCTTGCTCGGAGGTGAAGTGGGAAATGTTAGGTAAGTTAGCGTATAGAAATACAAAAAGAAATATTAAAGATTATTTGATTTATCTGATAACCGTTACTGCATCCTTTTCTCTTATATTTGCTTTTAATTTGGTGGCAAATTCTGATGAAATTGTAAAGTTATGTTCCAGTATGGATGCATTTAAGAATTCATTGTTCGCTGTAAATATTCTTATTATTTTGTGATATGCTTTTTGATCAACTATACAACGAAATTTATGTTTGAAAAAAGAAGTAAAGAATTAGGGACATATATGCTTCTTGGCATTAAGAA
>NZ_QTZH01000159.1:0-979 GCF_003462585.1 Ruminococcus sp. OM04-4AA
GATGAAGAACTGAATAAGGACTTCATCTTATGTACCTTGAAAACTGCATATAGTAAAAATCAATAGATTTAGATAAATATCTAATCAAGACATCCGAGGTAATGTTAACAACATTAACTTACAGTCTGAAGAAAACAGACTTAAAATAAATTGACTATCACCAACGCATACAACGCTATGTATGTGTGGACATTATCCCATTCCCGTGGGATGAGGTCGAGTTGGTTATGCTGATAAGAGCGTATGGTGGATGCCTTGGCACTAAGAGCCGATGAAAGACGTGATAAGCTGCGAAAAGCTTCGGGGAGGAGCAAATATCCTTTGATCCGGAGATTTCTGAATGGGGAAACCTACTTGAGCAAACCTCAAGTATCCTTAAGCCAATACATAACTTAAGGAAGGGAACCCGGTGAACTGAAACATCTAAGTAGCCGGAGGAAGAGAAAACAACATGTGATTCTGTGAGTAGCGGCGAGCGAAAACGGAAGAGCCCAAACCAGCGTGCGTGCATGCTGGGGTTCGGACCGCGGAATTGATTCAACGAGTTTAGCAGAACGGTTTTGGGAAAGCCGGCCAGAGAGGGTGAAAGCCCCGTAAGCGAAAGACGAGTTGACATGGCGGGATCCAGAGTACCACGAGACACGTGGAACCTTGTGGGAAGATGCGGGGACCACCCCGTAAGGCTAAATACTACTTAGTGACCGATAGCGCATAGTACTGTGAAGGAAAGGTGAAAAGGACCCCGGGAGGGGAGTGAAAAAGAACCTGAAACCATATGTTTACAAGCTGTGGAAGAGCTTTATATGCTCAACCGCGTACTTTTTGTAGAACGGTCCGGCGAGTTACGCTGGCTGGCGAGGTTAAGGACTAAAGGTCCGGAGCCGAAGGGAAACCAAGTCTGAATAGGGCGCATAGTCAGTCGGAGTAGACCCGAAACCGGGTGATCTATCCATGTCCAGGTTGAAGTTGCCGTAAAAGG
>NZ_QTZH01000016.1:0-63921 GCF_003462585.1 Ruminococcus sp. OM04-4AA
GTCTTTTTACGAATTCACTTTAAAATTATTGTCTTTTCATATTATTTTATATAAAATTTAATCAATTGAGAAGGCCCATACAAACTATAACTTAACCGAAGAGGATATGCACTTATGAGTAATGAATTTATCAACCTTGGCTCCGCCACGAGCAGTCGCGACGATTTTAGTCTTCGCTATATTTCTATTTCTAAATACGAAGGTGACTGGAACTCTCTACCGCACACACATCAGTTCTCAGAACTCTTCTATGTTTTGCACGGTGAGGGTATCTTCTATATAGAAGATGAAAAGTTTCTATGAAAACAGATGATTTAATGATCATTAATCCTTATGTAGAACACACTGAAAAAACACTTCCAAACAACCCAATGGAATACATTGTATTTGGTGTTGAAGGACTTGCGTTTTCTTTCGATGATCCTGAACAGGACGCTTCAAAAGGATATAGTTTCTATAGTTATGGTTCTGATAAAAATCAGTTTATTAATTTTGCACAATTAATGATGCATGAATTTCAAGAACAAAAACCCGGATTTGAAAAAGTCTGTCACGGATTACTTGAGGTTCTTCTGGTATACATTTCCAGAAAGCAAAACCTTTCTGTTATTTCTGAATCCTCTTTCCAGCTTTCTAAGGAATGTGCATTAGCTAAACGATATATTGATACAAACTATTCCCAAAATATTACATTGGATTTATTAGCTGAGATCACACATATCAATAAATTTTATCTGGCACATTCTTTTACAGAATGCATTGGTCAATCTCCGATCAACTATTTAGCAGATCGAAGGATCGAAGCATGCAAAGAACTTTTGACAACCTCAGATCTCTCTGTAACACAGATTGCCTCCAGTGCAGGTTTCTCTTCCCAATCTTATTTCTCACAGATCTTTAATAAGAAGGTTGGAATGTCACCAAGGCAATACCGTAAATTATATTCACATGTAAAAAGGGAGTAATATATTTATACCAAGAAAGGGCTGGCACATGCCAGCCCTTTCTTTTGAAAGAATTCTTGAAAACTTCTTTCCTTTTACTTTTCAGGAAAATTTTTATCTTCTTTTACGTCTGCGTAAAATAACTGTAACGCTGGCACCTGCTGCCAGTATTGTCGCAGTTCCCCACAAGATCAGTGGAGTTGCATCTCCGGTCTTAACCGCACCTGACTTCTTATCAGAATTATTCTTCTTGGAATTATCTTTCTTAGAATCATCTTTCTTATCATTATCAGTTGCAGGTTTTTCAATCAATTCCGCATATGCCTTATTGATTGCTGCTGCCATTGCATCAACTTTATCCTGTTTGGATTCTTTCAGACCTTTTTCTACTGCTGCTACTGCATCATCTAAAGCTTTCAGACTTTCCTTTGTATACTTACTTCTGTCGATCTTTCCTGCTTTTTCCAAAGCTGCGTTCACTGCTGTATAATCGGCGTCTTTTTCTGGTTCTACCACTGGTTTTTCTACCAGTTCATTTAATGCTTTCTCAATCGCTGCTGCCATTGCATCAACTTTGCTCTGTTCGGATTCTTTCAGACCTTTTTCTACTGCTGCGATTGCATCATCCAAAGCTTTCAGACTTTCTTCTGTATACTTACTTCTGTCAATCTTCTTTGCTTTTTCCATTGCTGCGCTTACTGCTGTGTAGTCTGCTTCCTCTTCTACAGCTGGTTTCTCAACTAATGCTGCATAAGCCTTATTGATTGCTTCTGCCATTGCATCAACTTTATCCTGTTTGGATTCTTTCAGACCCTTTTCTACCGCTGCTACTGCATCATCCAAAGCTTTCAGACTTTCTTCTGTATATTTACTTCTGTCAATCTTTTCTGCTTTTTCTATTGCTGCGTTCACTGCTGTATAATCTGCGTCTTTTTCTGGTTTAACTACTGGTTTTTCTACCAGATCACCTAACGCTTTCTCAATCGCTGCTGCCATTGCATCAACTTTGCTCTGCTCGGATTCTTTCAGGCCCTTTTCTACTGCCGCTACTGCATCGTCCAAAGCTTTCAGACTTTCTTCTGTATATTTACTTCTGTCAATCTTATTTGCTTTTTCCATTGCTGCATTCACAGCTGTGTAATCAGCGTCTTTTTCTGGTTTCGGTTCTTCTTCCTTTTTCTTAACTGTTACTGTTACAGAAGCAGTCAACTCCTTCGGATTGGTAACATCATCTGCAAAGGAAAGCTTTCCTGTCAGAGTATAGTCTCCTGCTTTATTTCCATCGTAGTTGTCTGTATTCCATGTAACACTTGCTATTCCTTTTGTTCCGTCTGTGTAGCTTACTTCTACTTCTGTCGGAAGTCCAAGATCTGTTGCCGCTGTTCCGTATGCAACTTCTTTCTTATCCAGTTTTGCAACGGACTTAATCTCATACGGTTTCTTTGTAACTGTTACCTTGATAGAAGCTTTCACGCCATCTGGGTTTTTCATATTCTTACCCATTGTCAGTGTTCCTTCCAATGTGTAAGTTCCCGGTGTTGTCTGGTAATCACCTTCTGCCCATGTTACTTCTACTTCTTGATCCAAGTTTCCTGTCACTGTGACAGTTACTTTCTCTGGTAATTCAAGCTTCTTAAATGCAGTTCCTTCTTCTACTGAAATTCCTTCTGGGTTTGTTACACTAAGTACTTTTACACTATTTTTCATTTCAAAAGAAAACTGCTTTGGAAGTGCTGACTGTCCTGCTGCTGTCTTTGCAACAATCTTAACAACGTATGTGCCGTCTTCCAGATCCTTAAGTGTGAACTCTTTTTCTGTCGTATTACCTTTCAGCTGACCATTGACATAAATTTCATAGCTTGCGAAAGTGGAGCCTTCTTTTAATGTCCATGTGAGTTTTACAGAATCATCACTGACCGGAGTCTTTGTAACAGACTCGATCTCACCTTTTGTTGATCCGTCACCCATTGTTGCCACATTGCTGATCTCAATTGCCTTCTCTGATGCAACATCTACACTATTCAGAGCATATACTTTGAAGTTATAAGTTGTTCCAGGTGTCAGATTCTCCAGTGTTACGGTTGTACCACTTACAATCTTTTCAATTCCATTCTTTTCATCAACTACTTTGTATTTTGCTGCTCCCAGAACCTTCGTCCATTTCAGTACAACTTTCTTGCTTTCCACAAGAACTGCTGAACCTGTCTGGTCTTCTACTGTAGGAACTTTCGGTGCTCCAAGTGCTCTGATTGCTGCATCTAATGCTTCTTTCTTTTCATCTACAGTTTCCTTTGTTGCAGCTGCATCATTCATTACCGCAACCGCAGCATTATATGCGTCCATAAATGCATTCCAGTTTGTCTCATCATATTCTGATTTAACAAGTGCTGCTCCTGCCTCAACTGATTCCTGGAGCGCTGCTTTATCAACTGTTGCACCTTCGCCTGGTGAAAAGATCTTTAAGTAATCCAGGTTGACCTGATATTTTCCGTCACGCTCAGCTGCCACACATTTGATTGTGTGCTTACCATTCTCAAGACCTTTCTTTGAGAAGATAAGTTCCTGCTTTTCTCCAGTGCCTGAACCCGCTAATGAACAATTTTCAATCTTGTTATCATCAATATAAACATCAAAGCTTGCAAAGTTAGCATGCTTCTGAGAATAAACATCTACGCCAGTTCCAGTGAATGTATATGTAAAAGAGTGTCCCTTACCATTCTCACCATCTCCAGTTTCTGTTTTTGTTCCACCATGTTGTCCATTCTCAGCCCAGGTATACCATGACTCACCCTCCCATTTGATATCATTACTTTTTGTTCCGTATGTATTTGTTCCTGACGCCGGTGGATTACCATCTTCTACGATTGTCTCAACATCTGCCACATCCTGTTTGATTGCAACTGTCAGTTCAATTGTGCCAGACTTTGTAGCATCTGCAGCGGATGTTGCAGTGATAGTAACTGTTCCGTTCTTACTTAAGAATGTTACCAGTCCGTTTGTATCTACTGTTGCAATGCTATCATCTGATGTACTCCATGTAACTGTTTTATCTGTTGCATTCTCCGGTTCTACAGTTGCTTTTAACTGTAATGTGCTGTTTGCTTTAGATACTGTAGTCATTCCGGATTTGGAGCTTACTGTCACACCTGTCGGTGCTACCAGTGTTGAATCTAGAATTTCAAATGCATCAAGTTCAATCTTTGTACCAGAACTTGCAGCCTGTTTCTCATTGAGAACTTTCAGCTGAAGTGTATGGATTCCTGCTTTAAGGTCATCTTTGCTGAAGTATTCCACCTGACGCACTGTGCTTGCACTATATGTATCAACTACTTTCTGGGACTCGCCATCGATAAATACTTCAATCTTACCTCTGTCTTTATTCGTACAACCAATTACCTTGATTCCTGTTCCCTTAAATGTAAGAGTAACCGTCTCTCCGCCCTTTGGACTATTCAGATATTGAATTGTATCCATATAGTTGACATTTTTATCCTGTGTCCAGTTGCCCCATTCACCTACATATGCGATTCTTTCATCAGCATTGTCAATCTTACCTGCGCCAATCGGCTCTGTTACAGTTACTACTGCACTCTTTTCAGATTCAATTCCATCCACAACTGCGGCCACCTGATATTTCATTGCTCCAAGTGTCTTGTATGCTGTTGTATCTTTATAAGTTGTTGTTGTTAAACCTGTCTCAATACAGATCACATCACCATCTTCTACCTGACGGTATACATTATATGTTACATTGCTTCCCTCTTCTGCTGTCACAGCGTTCCAGGAAAGGTTTACATTTTCAGCATCTGCACGAAGTGCTGTCAGTCCTGTCGGAGCTGTCACAGTAGCGGATGTCGGAATGTCCTTTAATGTATAACTCTTTCCTGCTTCTGTTACGAAAGAAATACGGTTTTCCTTTACAGGTGTCACATCAACTACATTTCCATCACTGTCTACCACTGTTGCAAGAGATGCATTCGCTGTCTGCACAACTGCTTCTCCGCCATTCTTAGAAAGGATTGTAGCAGTTTTTACATTTCCATCTGCCCAGTCCATAGATACTTCAAAGTTACCCTGTGCAACCAATCCATCTACACTTCCGTTAGCCCAAGCGTCTGGAACTGCCGGAAGAAGATTGATATATCCTGCATTGCTCTGCAGAAGCATCTCAGCTACACCTGATGTATATCCGAAGTTTCCATCAATCTGGAAATATTTTGGCTCATGATAATCGAACAAGTTCGCATAGATTCCATTCTTGAACAGGTTCTCAATAAGCTGAAGAGCTTTATTTCCATCACCAAGTCTTGCCCAGCTGTTGATTCTCTGTGCCATTCCCCATCCGGTACTCACGTCCGTACGGTTCTGCATGGAAACCTTTGCTGCTGCAAACCATTCTGCATTGTCCTCTGTGATGAGATCTCCAGGATAAAGTCCGAGCAAGTGAGACATATGACGGTGACCATATCCATCACCCATTGAATTAACAGTTGTCTCTGTATACCACTCTTTAATCTGTCCGCTATCACCAACTTCAATTGGTCCTTTCAGATCTGCCTGGTTTGCTTTCCATGTAGCTACCAGCTCGGCATCTTTTCCAAGTACCTCTGCAGCTTTAATCGTATCTTCATATAACTGCCAGATCAAAGACTGCTCATATGTATTTCCATTTGTAACCGGTCCATGCTCCGGTGAAAATGCCGGTGAAGATACCAACTTTCCATCTGCTCCACGAACAAGCATCTGGTCATACAGTTTAGCTTCTTCTTTCATCATTGGATAGATATTATTTTCTAAGTAAGAAGTATCTCCAGTATATTCATAATAATCCCAGCAATTCTGTAAGATCCACGGTACTGCAGCCGGTGACCATCCCCAACTAAAGTCCCATCCAGGACATGTCCATCCAAACGGATTGTTCTGTGTATGTGCCATGAATCCATTTTCTTCACCTTCGGCACTGGAAACTCCTGCATAGATTGCCGCGGTCACACGCCCCGGTTCTCTCAAAGCATCGATATAATCGATCAGTGGTTCTGCACACTCTGCCATGTTGGTAGAATATGTCGGCCAGTAGTTCATCTGTAAGTTTACATTCATATGGTAGTCTGAATGCCATGGAGAATTGTTCGCTCCTACCCACAGTCCCTGAAGATTGGAAGGAAGTGTCTCTCTTACATAACCATTCTCATCTGTAGTTGTCTCTCTGGAAGACTCAATTGTCATAAATCTTCCATACTGGAATAACATAACTTCCAACTGACGTCTTTCAGCATCTGTTGCAGTTCCTGCTTTGTATGCAGAAAGAAGTTCGTCTGTTGGCTTTGTTGAGACTGTCTGTCCAAGATTCAGATCCACACGGTCAAAGATCTTCTGATAATCACTTACATGATTTGCTTTCAGTTCTTCGTATGTCTTCGCTGCCGCCTGATCTACATACCATTTCACACGACTTGTCAGTTCATCCGCAGATTCGCCTGTTCTATAGGACGGATATTCATCCTTATAATCTGTTCCTATAGACGTGATGATGGTAACCTCACTTGCTCCGGAAACACTTACTTTTCCATTCCCATCTTTCACAGTACCGGCATTGTCAGTAATAACCTGTGTCTGGGATGTGAATTTCATCTGATTGTCTTTAAGCTGTCCGTTGATGGAAATCAATCCATTTGATACTTTTGTATCCCAATCTCTCTTATAGCTGCTATCACCAATCCCATTAACAGCATCCCCTCTGTTATTATCCGGTTCTACACTTACATCCAGACTGATCTTCTCAGAACCGTCTGCTGTGATATGAGTAACAATAACATTGTCCGGATAGCTTGTGAAGTTCTCTCTTGAATAATGGGTACTTCCTTTATCATAATTAACACCGGCAATTGCTGTATTCAGATCCAGATCACGAGTGTAATTTTTCACATCGCTGTTGGATGATACATTCTTAAAATCGATATACATATTTCCAAAACTCAGATAATATCCATATCCATTTGTTCCGTTATCATCACTTGCACCTATCAAGTTTCTTTTTGCAAGATTAGTTGCAGAATTATCCTGGCCATTCGCAAAGTACTCATGGATTGAATTCATTGTCGCTCCATTATTTCCTTTATTCTCCAGATTACCTCCATTGTAATTCTTTCTACTCTCACTTGGTCCTCCTGACCAAAGTGATTTTTCATTGAGCTGGATACGTTCTCTGGTAATTCCACCAAATACCGTTCCACCGATTCCTCCATTACCTATAGGAAGGGACTTTTCCTGCCATCCTTGGTAATACTTGGTAATATCTGCCGGGCTCGTATACCATAGCTTCAGATCATTATTACCGGTCTGCTGCGTTACAGCCGCTGGTTCTGCATGGACCTGCGTTGCCATATACGGCATAGATGTCACAGCTACCGCTGCTGCACAAGCACTTGCAAGCACCCTCCATTTCATTTTCCTTCTCATAATTTCCCTTTCTGATACATATTTGATGTATCTTTTTTATTGTCTTAAGATTCATCTGTTTTTGGACAGACTCCACCTAGTGACTGATTATTCTCATTGTAAATTTTTTCTATTCATTGTGCTTGTTTAATTCATCCTTTATAGGTGCCTTTTTTGTCAAATTCGGAACTCCAGTATTCCTTTTCATTTATGCTATTTCTTTTTCATTGCCTTGTAACCAATCAGTACTGTCCACTGCTCGCTACAGTCGTCCCATATACCAGACAATTCTTCCCTTCACATCATCCATATCAACAACTCCAAACGCTCTGGAATCGTCGGACACTTCTCTATTATCTCCCAGTACGAAGATCTGGTCATCACCTACCGTCAATGGATAGCTTACTTGATTGTTTTCCTCAGTCAGTGTCTCACCAAGCGTTCCTTCCTGCTTTTCTTCTGCTCCGTTCACATACAGCTTGCCGTTCTGTATATTCACAGTATCCCCGGCCACAGCCACGATTCGCTTCACAAACTCTTCTCCATCCGGTCTTTTCAAGACAATCACATCTCCGGCTTTATAATCACTGACTCTTTGGTTATACACAACCTTCTCACCACTGTGCAATATCGGATACATAGAGTTTCCCTGCACTGTTGAAATTCCCATCAAAGCATAGAATAACACCATAATAAGTACGATCAGGACAACAAATTCTAATGTTATCACTGCACGGTATTTGCGCATCTGTTTCTTCTTTCTTCTTCCGATCGAAGTTGAAAACTTATCTGTTCCAACGGATTCCCAAGTCCGATACTCTACTCATTAAAATACGGTAATTCCTTGCTGCATGTCAATGAGTTTCACTAAAAGAAACAGCAGCCGGAACATTGCTGCCCCGGCTGCCATTTCATCCTAGAATTTCTTCTAATTTAAGAATTTCTTCTAAACTTTTGTTTTTACTTCACGATCTTTTCATTCCCGCTTATTCCTGTATCACCGAATTGTCTTTTTTCGCATCTCCTGAATACAGGTCATCCAGCTGATCTTCCAGATCTTTCTGCTGCTTTTTCAAGTCTCGATTTCTGACACCGAATACAACGATTACTGCCAGCAATATAAGCAATGCAAGAAGGTCCAACCAGCAAAAACCAAATTTGGTATGTTCAAATAAATATGCCATATATCTCCCTCCTATACTCTTGCGGTCTGATCATTTCCTGAGTTCTGTTCTCCTCGAATCTCCTGAATCTTATCTGCCAGCTCTTTCTCAAAATCATAATCACGCTTTTTCTGATTGTTATGATGCACAATAATCATAATTACTAAAATCACCAGGGCAACTAATGCTGGAATATCCCAGGCATGTAAGCCAAGGTTATGAACAAATTCAAAATAACGCATATCGCTACCTCCTAGTATAATAATGATGTAGTCAATCAAGACTACATCATTATTATACTAGGGAGGTGATGACCGTGGAGAAAATGAAAACCGGCTTTGTAGAGAGAATCGGCGACACGATTTTCGTTGTCAATGCAATGCCCGCAGAGAACGCAAAGCACACGCAGGAGGAGCTTGTAAAGGCTCTGGTTGCAAGAGAAACAATGGCTTTGCAGGAAGCAGATGTTGCCTGATTGACTTTACGCACAACTATACGCTTTGGAGATTTTTCAAAAAATATCTCAAAACCACTTGACAGAATGTCTGGTTTTCTACTTTCTTGCTATCGTGAAGTTTCGTTGTTGTTCCCTCTTCATAATAGTTTACTGTGTAAGCAAGATCCGCTCTCTTTGTGTAATAGAATGTGATCTCATTCTTTCCTGTTGTGATCTTTACATTTTTTGTTTCAGCATCTACTGTATATCCGTCAATTGCTTCTGCAGCCGGTAATAAGAGCTCTGCAGACAAATTCACTGCACATAGTACAAATTATTATAAAGCATCGAATCAGGCGAAAGAGATTCTAGATCAGATTGATGGAATCCTTGCGAAGTCCTATCAGATCTCCCCTGATTCCAGCTCTTATTTTTCTGAAATTGAAGCAATGCTAGTGAATCGGATATGGATGTGAACTTAAACTTTTCTATAGAAATTAATTCAGCTACTCTTAATTACACTACTACTGTTGACGACTCACAGGCTCAGGAAGTGGATTTAACACTGAATGATCCATGGACGACTTCCTCCGGATTCTATACGATCACATCCTGGAAGGAAGTAGCAACCAATGCGTGGGATGCCGACAACTCTATGAAGCTGATTCAATAAGTAGGTGCATCCGATGTGTTTATCGTCGCCGGTCTTCCATGCTCCATGCGAATCAATGGAATTATCACTAGAAAAAATGGGGAAAATCTTCCCCCTGCCGATACGAGTAACATTGTATCTCCAATCTACCAGTTGGCCGGAAATCGTGATGTGAATGACTTCGAACAAAGCGGTGACGACGACTTTTCTTTTGCTATCCCGGGATTGTCACGTTTCCGTGTCAGTGCATATAAGCAAAGGGGTGCGCTGTCCGTTGTGATTCGAATCATTTCCTTCTCTCTGCCAAATCCGACTGAGATTGGAATCCCGCAACGGATCATTGACTTTTCTAATTTTTCTAAAGGTCTTGTCCTTGTAACGGGAACTGCCGGAAGCGGAAAGTCTACAACACTCGCTTGTATTATTGATGCGATCAATCATCATTATAGGAAGCATATCATCACGCTGGAGGATCCTCTGGAATTCCTTCACAGACATGACTTAAGTATCGTCAGCCAACGTGAGATCAACGTCGATACAGAGAGCTATGTGACTGCTCTGCGTGCTTCTCTTCGCCAGAGTCCCGACGTTATCCTACTTGGGGAGATGCGCGACTACGAGACTATGCAGGTCGCAATGACGGCGGCTGAGACCGGACATTTGATCTTCTCAACATTGCATACGATTGGTGCTGCCAGCACAATTGACCGTATCATTGACGTATTCCCGCCAAACCAGCAGCATCAGATCGCAGTGCAGCTATCTATGGTTCTGCAGGCCGTTATCTCACAGCAGCTTGTACCGACGATTGATGGGAAAATGATCCCTGTCTTCGAGATTATGACTGTGACACCTGCCATCCGAAATATGATCAGAGATAATCAGGACCACCCGTCCAACGCAACATCATAAACTTAAGGAAAAAATAGAAAGGAATCTGTTCGCAGGTTCCTTTCATTGTGTTAAAATATAGGCAAGGGTGTATATGATTAAATCTTATAAAACAAGATTTCAAAAGTTTTCTGCATTATTATCTGATCCGGAAATTGCAAAATATGCGAGACAGAATGAAAACTATGCTTTTATTTCATGCTATTATTTTATCCTATTTATAACTCAAATACAATCACAAACCTGACGGCTCTGCAAATCACTCCTGTACATTTGTTTTTTGTTTTCTCTGCCTGATCACTTCCAACACCCAATTTTCCTGTTTTTTCCACAGATTTCATTCAATCTTTCAATTTCTGTGCTATAATACGATATTGCAAAAATATAGAATGCTTAAACAGGGGTGATTTACTTGAAGAAGAAAACGCTTGTGCCTCTAATCGTTTTTTTACTGGGCATGTGCCTTGTTAGTTTGATTGTATACAAAACAGACGCCTTTGAAAAAGAACAGAGACACACAACTGCACAATTAAACGCAGCGACCTATGGAGAACGCATAAAAAATGAGATTGTAAATGGAACTGAGATTACGGATACTCTGGAACAAATCTTGATCAGTGATGATGGAACGATCAAGCACTTTAACACGATCGCTAAAAATCTTATGTCTGATTCCATTGAAAGTGTGCAGCTCGCTCCACATGGTGTTGTGACAGATATTTATCCTGCTGAAGGAAACGAAGCGGGTAAGATTGATCTGCTTCATGATAAAGATCGTGGTGAAATCTCCTGTTATGCAAGAGACAATCATACAGTCATTACGCAGGGACCCTTTGAATTAAAACAAGGTGACTATGGAATTGCGGTTCGCAATCCAGTCTACTTAAATGATGAAAACGGACAAGAATATTTCTGGGGATTTACGATTGTTATTTTGCGTGTTCCTGAGATTTTTTCCGACTCGATCAGTGCACTTTCAAATTTTGGTTATGAATATAAGCTTTCAAAAACAGACGCTCCCTGGAGTGACACATATGAAGTTGTTTGTCAGTCAGATGGAAATTTAACAAATCCTGTTTCTTATGATTTTACAATAGGTGAAGAGAACTGGAGATTTGAGGTTATGCCTGTGAGTGGATGGAGAAATGCTAAACTTATAGCTGTAATCATCGGACTTTATACTTCTATCGTATTTGTTCTGTCGGTTCTTATCTGGGTCTGGTTAACAGCAAAAGAACATAAAAACAAATTCCAGAAACTAGCACATATGGATTCACTTACCAATATTTATAATCGTTACGGATTTGATGAATTAGCAGAAGAAATGATCGCTAAAAATCCGAACGCTCCTTATGTAGTTGCACTCTTTGATATAGATAATTTTAAGTTTATTAATGATATCTATGGACATGTTTACGGTGACAGGGCTTTAAAGAATCTTGCTGACAGTATGAAGAGTTTTTTTCCATCGGATACATTGTTGGGACGAAACGGCGGTGACGAATTCTGTATTCTTCTCCCAAATTGCACATATGATGATGTGAAAGAACAGTTACAACAATTCACTATGCTTCCAAAGATATTCTCATGCAAGGGAAATGACTACCCGTTTTATATTTCTCTTGGATATGCTGAATATCCTATAGCTGCATCAAACCGTGCACAGCTCATGCGCTGTGCTGATGCTGCACTTTATGAAGTAAAACTGCATGGTAAAAATGGATGTATGGCTTACAGAGAAGGACTCCATTCAAGGAGCCGCAAACAACTTGGATTTGCACTCAAGGATATCTCTGAACATCTTCCTGGTGCGTTTATTATCTACAGAGCGGACAAGGAAAATGATGAACTCTTTTATGCAAACCATGAGTTTCTCCACATGACCGGATATAAAGATATAGATGAGCTGTTTAAGCTTACAAAGAAGAGCTTTCGAAACCTTATCCGTGAAGATGAGCAACAGCAGATTGAGGCAAGTATCTGGCAGCAAATTGACAGCGGCAATGAAAATGACTATATTCATTTTCATCTTCGAAAAGCTGATGGAACTTACCTTTCTGTACTTGATCATGGAAGAATAGTAGAAAACCAGCAATATGGAAGAGTATTTTATGTGTTGTTTATGGATTGGGCAGACATGCATATCCGTTACAGTGATAAGTTCTCTGAATAAATAACAGATGGTGTGGGATTATATTAAAATCCCACACCATCTGTTATTTCTTTCAAGAATGCCTTTTTATAAATCTTCCTGTATTTTGACGTCGCTGTTATCTGCCAGACACTGTTTTAACACAGTGATCATTTTTTCCCCATCCAATGGTTTTGCAATATGACCGTTCATTCCTGCATTTTTTGCCATCTGTATATCTTCCGCAAGAAGAATTCGCTTTCCAATACTCTTATCAGATATAACAGACTGTTCCGACTCTTTCTTTTTGTATACATCCTCTTCTGATGCAATCTCCAGTGGAATTTCCACTGTGAATTTTGTTCCTTTCCCCTGTTTGCTTTCTACATAAATCTTTCCGCCCATCAGTTCAACAAAAGATTTCACAATAGAAAGTCCAAGACCAGTACCGACCACTTTATTCTCTGTCGCCGTATGTTCTCTTGAAAATTCATCAAAAATATGTGGAAGGTATTCCTGCTTCATCCCTATTCCGGTATCTTCACAGATGAATACATACCATGCTTTTTTATCATCTGATGCTGTTTCCGTAATATTTACATGAATCGCCTGACCGTTTGGAGTATATTTGATTGCATTACTCACTATATTTAAATATATTTCCTGAAGTTTTGTCTTATCACAGACTGCGTATTTATGCTGTATATTTGTATCTATCGAATATTGAATTTCCTTCGATTGGATAGCAGATTCAAATACTGTATTCACAGAATAAAACATTTCGCTCAAATTCTCTGCCTGCATTTTTAACACAGCTGTTCCACTTTCAATGCGAGCCTTTTCCAGCACCTGATCAATAATCGTCATCAGAAAATTGCCCGAGGACTTGATCTTTCCTAAATACTCCCTTGCTTTTTCCTCGTTCTTAAGATTCTTTCCGAGAAGATCTGAAAATCCAATAATTGCATTCATCGGGGTTCGGATGTCATGACTCATATTAAACAGAAATCGTGTTTTTGCCTCACTTGCTTCTTTTGCCTGTTCTGCCGATTTTTTCAATTCAGCTGCATACTGCTTCTCTCGACGTTTTTTGCTGCAGATCTGATCAAAAATAGTAGCACCCATCATGGCAATTATGAGGGCTGATACAATAACAGCAATCCATTGATAAATTGAAATCCATCCCTCCTTTGGTACGATATCCACATACCATGTGTAATTAGGAATCTCACACTCTACCGTAAGGCTATTCTCAGGCATATGTTCCTGATTTTGAGCCAGAACAATCCGATCATCGGTATTCTCATCATTCGTCCATATCTCATAACAATAGGATGCTTCACTTAGCCGTTCCATGCCAATTTCATCTATAAATTTATCCCAGTCGATAACTATGATCACAAACCCCCAAAAGGTGTCATTTCCTGTAATATTATTCTGATAAACCGGATGGAACAGCAAAGCTCCTGTTTCTCCCTGTTTTAATTGATATGGACCTCCAAGAGTATATTTTCCCGTTTCTTTGGCACGCTTTGCGTCTCCACTGCGTTCATGCTCTGTCAGCATATTCATTCCAAAAGCCTGCTCATTTCCCTGCTCTGGAAAAATATCAGTAATAATCCCATCCGGTGCGAGTTCGAATGCTTTTACAACACCTGCTTCATTCGGAAGCATTTCTGCCAATTCTGAGAATGTAGTCTGATTCAGATCATATCCTGCAAGAATCACGTTTTCAAGAAATTCTGAAAGTTCAACATACTGATCTAATTGTGCATTGATCCGCTTTACTGTACTTTGTGCAGTATAAGCAGCTGCTGTCTTTTTTTCTTTCTCTATGTTCTTTACAATAATACAGCCCAAAAGAAGTGCTGTTATAAAAATAAGCAAGCCAATGATCCAACTGTATCTTTTTGTCTGTTTAGAACCGGTACTTCCCTTGTCCATTTACTGTTGCCTATTCATCTTCAATGTTTTCTGTTATTTTTAATTATATTATGTCATGTTTTTTCATGTCTTTTTTTTCTACAGTAAACGGATAACAAGTTCTTTCATTGTCTGCTGCTTTCCTTCGCATTATCCTTAACCTATTTCTTTTTTCTTATGTCAAATAGATCTTTTCAGCATTACCAGCATTGTAATAAAGCATAAACTTCCACCAATCACATTAGATATAGGCTCTGCTAAGAACACCCCTCTCGTTCCCATGCGAAATGTATATGGAAACAAATATGTAAGCGGTACAACGATAAATACTTTTCTAAGTAGCGAGAAGAAAATCGCCTGCTTCTTTTTGTTCAATGATTTGAAAACCGTTTGCCCAACATATTGCAGATCCATAAATATAAATGCTGCGAAATAAAGTTTCAGTGCTTCTACGCAATCGGCAAGTAATTCACTGTCTGTGCTGAAAATTCCGATCAGAAATTCCGGTTCGAAAATAATCACGCTCCACGCAATTGCTGTATAGATCAATATCATACAAGTCAATACGCAGATAGCTTTCTTGACTTTCTTCGGACGCTGAGCTCCATAATTATAGCTCAAGATCGGAGAAGTTCCTTCATTGATAGCATAAATCGGAGTTTCCACCATCTGACGAACACTTGATACGATCGTCATAACAGAGATATATACATCACCGCCACTTCCAAATAAATTGCTAAATGCAGTGATGAGCACAATGATCGGAAAGCACAATCCCACTGCTCCAAGCGCTGTTGTTCCCACGGACGGAATTCTGGCAATATAAATACGGTCTACGATATTGTACAAAAGGCTCAATATCTGTGCCACAAGCATCGGTAACGCTGCTCCTAAAATATTCCCTGTAACCGTTCCGTGGTCAAAATCAATCTGTTTCATCTTTATAATATTATCTTAAACCAATCTTTCTCTTCAAATTCAACAACCGTACAATCATTTGCATAAGTACATTCCGGAAGTACGATCATTGCATGAAGTACCTCATTATTCGCCGGAAGTGGACACAGATGCCAGATCGCTGCATTGATCTTTACCATGCATCCCTTTGGTACAAGGAAAGCCTTCGCAAGTTCCGGAACCGGTGTTCCGCCGGAAGCAGGTGCAACATGGATAAGCATGTCGTCATCAAGAGCAACAATCCCTTCCCATGTAGTTGTATGATATTCTGCCATCTTGACAATTCTTTCGTCCTTGCGAACTTCAATCGGTGAAAATGCCATTGTTCCAACACAGGTTCCTGAGATGCGGTCCGGATAGAATTTATGAATCTCTCCCTCCAGTGGATATCCCTCTGGTTCTGTCATACTGCAAAATGTTCCGTACGGTGCAAAATCTGCTGCATTAATCTTTACTGCTTTTACTTCTCTCATCGAGTAAGTCCTCCTTTGTTTTAATATAATCGTATCGCTGATGGAAAGCAGACCAGCTTGCTCCACTCTCACTACCAACTCATTACGTCTAGTATATCATAATCAGGACCAATAGCGGGTGGTTTTTTGTTTCTATGGATTCTGGTCTATTGACTCTATACAAGGAAAACCGAATCACTGCGGAAACAGCTCTGGAGTATGCTGCAAATCCGGAAATGTTGAAACGTAAAATGTAACGTCTTCTTTCCGGATTCGCAAACATTTAATATCCAGTAATTTATGCAATTAAATCTGCGAATCCTGTGGATACAAGGAACAGGACAAGCATTACGACCGGAACAACATAACGGATCATAAAGCGGTACATACCTGCACGTTTGAATTTCTCTCCGTTGCGTTCTACTTCTCCTATGATCCAATCCGGTCCGATTACCCAGCCGATCAGGATACTTGTCAGAAGTGAAATAAACGGCATCAGAAAGCTGTTGCTGATATAGTCCATAACATCGAGCAGCTGTCCTACGGATCCGTTCGGAAGCTTCAATTCGAAGTAGAGTTTGTTATATCCAAGACAGATCAAAACCGCTGTAATAAAGGAGTAAATACCAACTACTCCACACATTTTCTTACGTGGTTTGTGATACAATTCCATACCGTTTGCAACCAGTGTCTCCATGACAGATACGCAGGATGTCAGTGCTGCGAATCCCATCATTAGGAAGAATGCAATCGCTGCAGGGCGTCCGAATACTCCCATAGCATCAAATACCTTCGGCAGTGAGATGAAGATCAAACTCGGGCCGGAAGCCATTCCGTCATTTCCAAGGAAAACAAATACTGCTGGGATGATCATCATTCCGGCAAGAATTGCCACACCTGTGTCAAAAATCTCAATCTGATTTGTCGCTTTATTCAAATCAATGTCATTTTTCACATAAGAACCATATGTGATCATAATTCCCATGGATACACTCAGAGAGAAGAACAGCTGGCTCATCGCATCCAGGAGAATCTCGAGGAAACGCTTCACTGTCAATCCGTGGAAATCCGGTTTCAGATAAACAGCCAGTCCCTGCATACCTGTACGAACAGTTCCGTCTGGTGCTGTATTTGTCAATGTCAGACAGAAGACTGCAATGATCACGATCAGAAGGATCAATCCCGGCATAATAATCTTGGAGAATTTCTCAATTCCCTTCTCTACACCGCGAAACACGATCCATGCTGTCAGCGCAAGGAAGATCAGCATAAATACGATCGGTGCAATATCTGATGTAATAAAGGATGTGAAATATCCATCTGCCGCAGCTTCTATTCCATCAGAAACGAGGTATACAAACAGATATTTTGTGATCCAACCGCCGATAACGGAATAATATGTCATGATCAGTACTGGAACGAGGAATGTCAAACGTCCCAGAAACTTCCACTTCGGGTTAAGCTCCTCAAAGGCTTTCAATGCATTTTTCTTAGTCTTTCTTCCAATCGCAACATCTGTTGTCAGCAATACGAATCCAAAAGTCAATACAAGTACAAGATAAACTAAGAGAAACAATCCGCCCCCATCTTTCGCACAGAGGTACGGGAATCTCCAGATATTACCAACACCTACAGCACTTCCGGCTGCCGCTAAGACAAAGCCTATCGACCCGGAAAAGCTACTTCTTTTTTCTTTCATGTCAAAATCCCCACATTCATAAAGTTATTTAAAGGGCCTGAATATCAAGCCCAATAGCTATATTCTATATAAATTTCTGATAAATGCAAACCGAAGAAGTTTCTTTATGCGAAATTTTTTATCAAAAAAGTTTCTTGTGACTTTACAAATACGCTGTTTCTCAGATATAATCATATAAAAACAGCATTTATCATGAAAATGGATAGTATGAGGAAACAATATGAGTAATTATACATGTTATGTCGGAAAACAAATTCGAAAATACCGAAAAGCAGGGAAAATGACACTGCAGGATCTCGCAGATGCCATCCATAAGAGCCGCGCCACAATATGTAAATATGAAAATGGAGAGATTGCTGTTGATATTGAGACTTTATATGAGATTAGCCAGGTTCTTCAGGTCTCAATCTCTCAGCTGACTACTTATCTTCCGGAAACAACCAGTGAGCTTATCAGTACGCCCGGAAGAAGTCGGAAAAGTCCTTTCTTTCAGGCGCAACGATTATATTTCTACTTCTATGACGGACGATATCAACGCACGAAAGATGGCGTCATTGATATTTATGAGAAGAAAGGTGAACCCGGAAAGTACGAAGCGACTCTGACGATTTGCTCTGTCTCCGCTAACGGAAGCAGCAGCGAGATTTTCTACACCGGACGAGTTCTTTATAGTGATATGCTAATCCGCTTTTCTTTCGTAAATCAATATAACCCACTGGAAGAAGACCTTCTGTACATCTTCAACCCTCTGGAACTTCGAGATTTCACAATGGGACTCTTGTGCGGTATCTCCAGTGCAGACCTTATGCCTTGTGCATTTAAATGCGTAGTCACCTTAAAACCACAGGAACACACAGAGAACTTCCGCCATCAGTTGCTTTTTACAAAGAAGGATCTTAAACGGTTAGAACAACTTAATATGCTGTTGGTGGAGAATAAAGAGAATTAACATACAGTGAAAGGGTTCGGCATCTTGCCGAACCCTTCGTTTTCATCTGACATATCACCGCAAAACTACTGCGGATAAAATCATAAATCCTACAATTGATACCATCGTGTATACCGAAATCGCCGATGAGTAGAATTCTTTTTTCTCTTTTCCATTCCATTCTGATGTATCACACTTGATATTTTTCTATCACACACGTATGCTTCCGTTCGCCCACCGGAGCATCTTTATCATAATTAATTCCAACCAGCAAAATCTCACCGCCAAAATCTTTGATTGCCGCCGGGTAGTTCCGTTTCTTAATCTGTGTAATTGCTCCTTCCGCTGATTTATCCCACTTCATTTCAACTACTAATGCCGGAAGATTCGACGTTTTCTTTGGAAAATATACAATATCTGCATAGCCATTGCCTGACGGAAGTTCTTCGAACTTCAGATAATAATCGCGATAACTAAAATATGCAAGCTTGATCACGCTTCGTAATGCCTGCTCATTATTGTAGAAAAGAGCCGTTGTCTCCTCTATATGGATCTTCTCAATCTGTGTTGCTACTGCATCCGCATTCATATGTACTGTATCTGAAATTATCTGGTCGCTTTCACGCACACGTTGAATTGTCTCGTTCCGTCTGACTCCCCTGATCGTCCTTGAAAATTCCCGCTTGATTTCTTCATTTGGAATATGCACTTTTTCCGTTTCTTTGTCATAAGCCAGATAGCCCAGATGAATCAACAATGTCAGTACATCATCTTTCTCTCTGAATGTTACAAGATCATTCGAAAATCCACTCGTATCAACTTCTACTTCAATACCACCGATCAGTTCAGCGATTGTCTTGGAAAGTCCGTCATAATCAAGACTAATATATTCCATCAAACTCTCTGCTGCCGATGTCTGCGTCCAGTAGGAATCGAAATCATCATTTCTAAGTGCTTTCATTACAGAGTTCGGATTATAAATTGAATTTGCATTTGGGAATGAATATCCATCATACCATAGCTTCATCTTCGAAAAATCTATTTGATATTCGCTGCACAGGTTCTTTACTTCCTGTTCTGTAAAACCTACATATGGCGCAAACTTTCTTGGTTTTACCATTGTAAATTCTTCGAAGTCAGAAATTGCAGACTGTGAACCATCTTTTTTAATCGGCAGGATTCCTGTCATATAAACTGCTGCGAAAATCTTATCCGTTGTTCCACTATTTTTAAATAATGACCGTAAAAATAATAGATACTCTCTCTGGATTCCTGCATTTCCACCATTCTCACGAATCGGTGCATCCCACTCATCGATAATCATAATGATTTTATTTCCTGTATAAGTCACCAGATTCGCTAATGTATCAAACAGTGCTTCTGCTTCTTTCACTTCCGAATAAATATCTAAAACTTCTTCTGTTATATTTCGTTTCACATAGGAGACTGCATCTTCCGATGATGTCACACCAAGAACACTCGCCATATCCAGATAGATCACATCATACTGATTCAAATATTTTAAATATTCATCATCTTTTGCAATTTTAAGATCATCAAACAATTCCTTGGAATCACAAGTCTTATCATAATATGCACACAACATTTTGGCAGCAAAAGATTTCCCAAAGCGCCGTGGTCTGCTAATACATGTCAGATTCCGTGGCGTATTGATTGTTTGATTAATCAGACTTATCATTTCTGTTTTATCGACATAAACGTCATTTCTCATATTCGAAAAACCGCTGTTTCCCGGATTCAAATAACTTCCCATCTGTGCTGTCACCTCCTCGCATATTTTTTATTTAATTTCTTGTAACTTACTTGTTATCTTATATGTTTTCTTACTATATTATATCTAATTTTTATTTGTTTTACCATAACTTACGTGTTATCTTGTACGTTTTCTTGTCTTTTATTAATTTGCGAACATATCAAGACTTCTCTCTGCAAGTTCCTCAAATTATCATTACAATCATCATTTTCTCTTGACAATCCTTTGAATTTCCATATAATTATCTATGGTAATTAACTTTGGTAACTATATAGGAGTTTTATTATGACAAATAAAAAAATCAAACGCATGCTCGATGCATGTTATCAGGCAAAACGAATTCGTGAGATGCTCCCTCCGCTTCCGGAAGGTATCGTGTCATCTCACATCCGCTATATGGATATGATCCAGGAGCTTCAGAAACAGAAAGTCCATGTAAGAGTTTCTGATCTAAGTGACGTTCTGAATATCCCGCGACCGGGTGTCACAAGGACAATAAAAGAGATGGAGAAGAAAGGATTAGTTCAAAAGATCTCCTCTCCGGATGACGGACGTGTCACATACTTGTCTTTGACAGAGCACGGGAAGAAAATCTCAGAAAAGTATAATGAAAATTATTTTAATGAGCTGATTCCTTACCTTGACGGAATCTCTGATGCGGACGCTGACTGCATGATTCAGACGATTCAGAAATTTTACGACATCATGTGTGAAAGGAGTGCTCAAAAATGACTGATAAAACTGCTGATTTTACACAAGGAAGCATTTTAAAGAAACTGGTGGCATTTATGATGCCGGTACTTGGTGCATTGATCCTTCAGGCAGCATATGGAGCGGTTGACCTTCTGGTCGTTGGAAGATTTGGTTCTACTTCCGGGCTTTCTGCTGTTTCTACTGGAAGCCAGGTTCTGAATCTGGTCACTTTCGTAGTTGTCCAGTTTGCTATGGGTATCACGGTTCTGATTGCACGTTATCTCGGCGAAAAAAGACCGGAACAGATTGGCTCGGTCATCGGCGGTTCTGCAATTGTATTTACAGCGATTTCAGTTGGATTGTTCATCGTCATGGTTTGTTTCGCGCATCCAATCGCGATCCTGATGCAGGCTCCTGCAGAAGCTATAGAATTGACTGCTGTTTACATCCGTATCTGCGGAAGTGGAATCTTTTTTATCGTCGCTTACAACCTGCTTTCTGCGATTTTCCGTGGACTTGGAGACAGCAAGTCCCCTCTGCTTTTTGTACTTGTCGCATGCATCATAAATGTTTTCGGTGACTTGATACTTGTTGCAGGTTTCCACATGAACGCAGCCGGTGCCGCGATTGCAACTGTTTTCGCCCAGGCAATCAGTGTTGTCTTCGCAGTAGTTCTCCTTATCAAAAAAGAACTACCATTCAAGATTAGAAAGAAAGACTTCTGTCTGAATCCACAGTGCAAGAAATTCCTCATTATTGGACTCCCTCTTGCACTCCAGGAATTCCTGACACAGATGTCATTCCTCGCACTCTGCGCTTTTGTAAATCGGCTCGGACTGGAGGCTTCTTCTGGTTACGGCGTTGCCTGCAAAATCGTAAACTTTGCAATGCTGGTACCTAGCGCACTCATGCAGTCCATGGCTTCTTTCGTCTCTCAGAATGTCGGTGCCGGAAAAGCAAAGCGTGCAAAGAAATCTATGTTCACCGGAATCGGTGTCGGTCTGGTTGTGGGATGTTTCGTCTTCACTCTTGTATTTCTTAAGGGAGATGTGCTGGCCGGATTCTTCTCTACCGATGCAGCTGTTATTCAGAATGGTTTTGCTTACCTGAGAGGATTCGCACCGGAAACAATTGTAACAGCCGTTCTTTTCAGTATGGTAGGGTATTTTAATGGAAATGATAGGACTCTTTGGGTTATGACACAAGGTCTGATTCAGACACTTCTGGTTCGTTTGCCAATGGCATACATCATGAGTATCCAGCCAAACGCCAGCCTGACAAAGATCGGTCTTGCTGCACCGGTTTCTACAGCAGTTGGAATTATGTTGAACGTTGGATTTTATGTTTATTTAAATCGAAAAAAATAGCCCCCTGCAACCGCTGCCACCGGCATTACAACCCCGCAGGCGATTGCTCCGAAGATCATTGAGGCACAATTTTCAAACATGATTTTAGAATTCAACAGTAGTTCAAACGAATATCCCTGCATCCGCAGATAGGAAAAAAGCAGAAGTGATTCTCCTAAATATGCAAACAGAAGTGTATTCACCGTTGTTCCGGTCACTTCTTTTCCTATCTGCATTCCGCTGTGAATCAGTTCTTTAAAAGTCATATCTTCTTTATGGCTTTTCACTTCATAAACAGATGTGGTAACTGTCAGTGCCATATCAAGAACAGCTCCAAGAGTACTGAGAAGTATAACAGAGACAGCAACATTTCTCATACTGATATTCAGGTTTATATTATAATAAAATACATCTTCTCCAACCTGTTGTATCTCGTTAAGACCTCCCGCCTCACTTCTCCATACAACGATATATATGAAGAAGAACAGCAACAGCATTGTGATCATAGTTGCAAGAAATGCACTCCATGTCTTTCTATTGCTACCATTTTGATAGAACAACGTAATACAGGAAATGACAACACCGACACAAACCGTAACGAGAAGAACAGGAACTCCTGATGCCATAAGCCAGATTGCAAGACTTAAGATCAACAGATTTCCACACAAAGCAATAAGCGAAACGACACCTCTGTCTCCACCGACGACCATAATTAAAATCAGTAAAATCAATCCAAGTGTTATCAGCATTTTCCTTCTCCCTGCACCTTTCTTGCTTTCTTCTGTCTATGAAACATTCCTGAGACCTTTATCATCACAGAAGTAACCAAAATAGAAATCGGTATTGCCAGAACAATTCCTATACTTTCCACCAGAAATCTGCACAATTCACATGGAATGTGTAGCTTTATAATAGTAATTAAACTCACATCATTATTCATTCGGATCAGACACATTGGAATCAGTCCACAGCCAAAGACAAACAACAGCACATTTATCATCGTTCCCATAATGTCATATCCAATTTCTCTTCCTGATTTAAATAATTCCAAAAATGTCACTTCCGGCTTCTTTTCAACAATTTCACTTAAGGATGCAGCGATGGCGACCGCCACATCCATGATTGCTCCCAGTCCTGATATCAGGATTTCTGCATGGAAAATTTCATCCGGATTTTCAATACTTCCAAGATACTCCATGGTCGAATAATCAAGATCTTCTGCATGATGGATTACAACATCAAAGATTCCCATGATCATTACAAGAACAATCAATGTTGTAAAAAGTGCTGCCCATGTCTTTTTATGAATCCCGTTTAATCCAACCAATGTAATAACCGCAAAAAGAATCACCAGCCTGCTGCACATTTCCAGCACATTTGATGTATCTCCCGCTTTCCAAAAACCAATTGAAAAAACAGTAACATTAAAAATAACGGTCAATATCGTAAGCGCACCCTGTCTTCCTGCAACGATAATTAATATAAACATCAGAAATCCTATGAGTATCATAAGCTCTGTATCTCGTTTCAGTCCACGAATTCCAGAACCCATTCTCTTGCTTGTTCCATTGAGCAGTACCTTATCTCCCTTATGATATGGCTGTTTCATCATTCCGGTATACGTGCACTCATTCGTAAAACTTATTGTCTTTCCCTTGTTTTCTCCATTTAGGATTACTCCCTGGATATTCTGCTTATATTTTTTCTCCTTCGTCCCTCTGGTTCCTGTCTCTTCTCCTGAAACACTGGTTTCGACCTTTGTCAGTTTTGCAATGGGTGTGCTATACAACCATGCATCATTTGCAACAAAGATAATACACAGCAGATACAATATGCCAAGGATACAATATAACTTTCTTTTCTTGCTTTGTTTTACAAATTCCAACATTACTTTACTTCCATCTCGAATCTATCAAAAATCATTTTTTTATTTTAACGCAAAAAATTTTATTGTCAAGATGAATTTGAAAATGATTTTCATGTTAAAAGAACAGGACAGCACGCTAACGCGCACTACTCTGTTCTTCTGTTCTTCTTTTCTCTATTCTACTTTACTTCTCCCTCCGGGAAAATAATCTTATTCACGAAGAAGAATACCACCATCGACACTCCTCCGTTCAGCACGGTTGTTCCGATATTATAAAGCCATCCCGGTACAAACATTCCGGCAACTGCAACCCAGATACAATTGATTGAGTTTACAATACATGTAACAATACAGAATGCGATCAGATACCAGAACGCCTGATACCAGATCTTTCCTTTGCTGCGGAACACAAAGCTTCTCTGGATTGGGAAGTTGATACACTCACCAACGAGCATTGCAATCATGTATGCACAGAAATACGGAAGACCGCCATGTGCCGCATCATATCCGATAATATTCCACTTAAATGTCTCACCGAATAATGTAATGTCGATTCCCGGGAAACCGAAATCAATATTCGGAAGTCCTGCGAATGCCAGTGGCAAAAACAGCAACATTACATATTTAAGTACAGTGATCAGATTACTTACAATTACGAACAATCCGCCTTCTCTTATCCATTTTGAAGCACTCGGATGTTTCTCTGCAAAACGATTCCATATGTTGTTTAGCTTATTCATTCTACATTCTCCATTCTTCTAAGATTCTAGATTCTCTTGTCCTCCCTTGGACTTCGTATCTATATCCTAACATGGATTACATGCCTATCTATTATACTTACATAACCTGCACTTTTTCTGCATAAACTGCAAATGTTCTTTCTTATCGGAACCCAAAAATGTGTGCGGTCTTAATCTCCTTGTTCTTCTTTAATCGGAATCAAAATTTTCAAGTCAAACCAGTTCTCTTTTGTATCGATCGTGACTGCCCCGCCGTATTTATTCACTGTATAACGAATACTCTTCATTCCGTATCCATGATACTTTTTGTCTTTCTTTGTCGTCGCAATATTTCCATCCTGGTACTGCAGTTTTTCTTCACAGTAATTCTCGAACTTAAGAATCAAAAATGCCTTCTGTCTGGACACTGTAACATGGATCAGTCTTTTTTCCTTATCCGGTATTTTCATCTCGCATTCGATCGCATTATCGAGTGCATTTCCAAAGATACTGCAGATATCCATAACATCCATAAAGTCTAACAGCGTTCCGTCTGCCACACAGGTAAATGTAATTCCATTCTTATTACAATACAGACTTTTGCTCGTCAGCACAGTATCAAGTACCTTATTTCCGGTTTTATTCTGTGCTTCATACTGACGGATCTCCGCCTCCATCTCATCCAAAAATGCTTCTCTTTTCTGAGGATCTTCTTCACTTCTCAACACCGCAATCTGATGTTTCAGATCATGATATTTATAATTGATCAGTTCAATACTTTCTTTTGACTGCACATACTGTGCATACTGATTCTGAAGTACATTCTGAACTGCCTCAAGCTCTTTTCTTGCCCGCATCTCACAGCATTGCATGAGATGTGCGTACAGAATCGCAATTCCGGCCAAATCCACAATTGTACGGATATTTGCTATCTCAAATGAATACCTTCCGGAAAATGGAGTATTGATTGTAAGATAGCTAATATTACTGACAGCGAAAACAGATATCGCAATCAAAAATGCTGACAGACATTCTTTCCAACCTATCTCTATCTGGCCATCTTCCGGGAAATGTACATGCAAGATCTTGAACAAGATCACGCTGATTATTCCATATCCGAGGATAAGGCTAACCATTCTTTCCACCATACTCCTGATTGCGCTATCCTAAAGTAACAAGCAACCTGCCATTCAATCGACGCCATGAATTCTGCCACAACAAATGCAATCAACACGAAATATACTGCGTCTGTTACTTCAATCGCGCAGGATACATAAATGAAAAACAGCATAAGGAATACAGCTACCATCATGCAGGGAATCCAGAAAAACAAGCTGACATCTTCCGTCACGACCATGAATCCGCTCTGTACAACAAGCATCACCGCCATGATCACACCTGTCTTTATTTTTGAAAATCTCTTTTTAAATGGCAGGATAAATATCATGCATGCAAGCCACTCTGCAATTGCCGAGTAAAGTCTCGGGATATCCGGCATCAAATGATCAATCATTTTATCACCTCTCCCCAATATCTTGTCAAAGCTTCCATAAATTCCTTTTTACGTGCACGGCTCAACACCAGCTCTTCGCCTTTTACTACCGCACAGTTGTCCTGAATCCGGTCTACATGCTGCAGATTGATCAGATATCCTTTATTTCCTCTGCAGAAATTCATCCCCGAAAGCTTTTCATCCATCTCTTTCATTTTCCCTGTAGTTTCATAATCCCCAAGGATCGTATGAAGAATCAGTGTATGTCCCTGGCTTTCAATATAGTAAATATTTGCGATGTTAATACGCACCATACCGCCTTTTATATTTACCATAATGACCTTTGCCTCTCGCTTTTTCATACGTTCAATCGCACGGTTCAGTCTCTGTGAAAATGCGAAATAAGATACCGGTTTTAATACATAATCCAGCGCATCTACCGCGTAACCTCTGATTGCATACTGTGCCATGTTTGTAATAAAGATAATCACAACTTCACTGTCCATCTTGCGAATCTCTTCCGCAGCAGACATTCCATCCATGAATTTCATCTCAACATCCATAAGGATAATATCAAATTGGGACTTGTATTTATTTACAATCTGATCTCCGTCTGAATAGATTGTGATATCGAATGCTTCATGGTTTTCCGCCTCATATTGATGTAGAAATTCTTCCAACTGTTTTGCATACATTGCTTCGTCTTCTACAATCGCAATTTTGATCATCGGAATCCTCCTCCTGGTATATTTTCTGTCGTCTTATGTTCTATCTTATAATAAAGGAATTTTTATTCTGCCACAAGTCATATAATGAGATTTACCTGTTGCTGACTCTGAGCAATCACTATTTTAGCAAAAGGAAAACAGGATTGGCCTGTTTCTATCTGTCCAATCCTGTCTTTCATTTAATATATTACGCTTCTGCTTTATCTACATTTTTTCTTTTCTTTCTGAAACGTACGATCACGATCGCATCTGCTGCAATTAAGAGAACTGCCAGAATCACGTCTACTGTTACGAAAAGTTTTGTCATATTGCTCATACCTGCAGCCGGGTTACCATCTGCATAGTAGCCGCTGTTTGCTACAGTGTAAAGAATATTCTTGCATGCCTGTCTCATTGCGAGTACTGCTGTTGCACTCTTATCTGTAAGCTTGTTAGACTCAGCACTGTTGAATCCAAGCATCAGGTCGTTTCCATTTCTGATACAGTGATCTGTGATCATGTATCCGTAAGAACCGTCGTAATCTGTCTCTACCATTCCAACGAATCCCCATTCTCCACGAAGAACGTTATTCAGAAGTCCGTTGTTTGCACAGCTTGGAACTGTACCGATCCAGTTGAAAGCGGACATTGCTGCCATTGCATTTCCTTCGAATCCCTTAACTGCAAGCTCGAATGCTTTCAGGTATCCTTCACGGATCGTCTGCTCAGAAGCAAATGTCAGAAGGAAGGAACAACGGTTTGTTTCCTGATCATTTAATGCAAAATGTTTGATATAAGGATATACACCTTTCACTGCAGCTCCGTTCATCTCGTTTGCTGCCATGTATCCGGATAATACGCCGTCTTCTGAATAGTACTCGAAGTTACGTCCTGCAAATGCAGATCTGTGGATATTCATTGCCGGTCCATACCATCCGAAGTTGTCTGCGTCAACATACTCCTGTCCCATAGAATCTCCGACTTCTTTTGCCAGATCTTTATTCCATGTCTGAGCGATCAGTACTTCTGACGGATAAGCTGTTCCGTATGTCTTTGTGATAAAGTTATTCAGTCCTGCCGGTCCGTCACAATCAGATGTTGCAACCTTTCCTACAGACTTGATCTCTGCTGTCTGCCATCCACCTACATTGATAAGTGTTGACATATCCTCGAAGCTTAACTGGTCTAAGAGTTTATTCCAGTCTTCGTCATCATATGATTTTCCTGTAAGGTCTGCAAGCTGAAGTCCGTTATCCTGCTCCATCTTCGGCATCTCGTCGGAATCATCATTGTATTTTGTACTGTCATAGATTCCAAATACATTTTCTTCTACTGCTTTTCTTGTCTCGTCGCTCATTACATAAGCATCTTCACTTAACTTTCCACAAGCAGATTCATAATTTGCAAATCCGTTTGCTCTTGAAAGCTGTTCGAAATCACCACGTGAGTAATCTTCAAACTGGTTTGTTGATACAGTTTCGTCGGAAGAACGTCCGTCTTTACTGTAGTCAATATCACTGTCTACTGTAAATTTCTCTTCTGCTACAACAGTATGTGAATCGGAACGAAGAGAGATTGTGTATTCTCCAGCCTCTAAGATATATCCACCACCGGAAATCTTGATTCCTTCAGAATCATAGGATGCCATATCCTCTTTGTTAATAGTGATTGATTTTGTCTCTGCTGCTCCCGGATCAAGAGTTTCTGTTTTCTCAAATGCGATCAGATTCGCAGCTGCTTTTTCAATCCCACCATTTGTATATGGCGCTGTGTAATAAATCTCAATAACATCTTTACCTGCAACATCACCTGTGTTTTTCACTGTCACATCAAATGTTACTGTATCACCATTGTCTTTAAAATTCTCAATTGTCTTTTCAAATGTTGTATAGCTCAGACCATATCCAAATGGATACTGTACTGTATCTTCGTACTGGATCAGCCTTCTTCTGCTGCTGTCTCATAGAATTTATAACCTACATAGATTCCTTCTGCATAGTTTACAAATCCCATACTTCCTTCGTAAGCTGCATCATTTTTTGCGATCTGGTTTTTCAGATCATCTACATTTGTGTATGCGTTCAGACCCATATTGTTGTAATAAGGTGTCTGCTGAAGATCTTTTACAAATGTATCGACTGTCTTTCCTGATGGATTCACAGATCCGTTGATAATCTCTCCAAGTGCCTCGAATCCTGTTGCTCCTGCTCCCGGTGCATAGATAACAGCACCGATCTGCTCATACTTATCAACCCAGTCAAGTTCCATCGCATTGTTTGCATTTACAACCACAATAACATTTTCAAACTGAGAGCAGACTGTATCTAACATATCTTCTTCTGTGTTAGACAGTTCAAGATAGCTTTCGCCCTCGTCGAAATCATCATAATCACCGTTGTTTGTGTAACTTCCTTTTACATATCCGTAATTTTCCGGTGTGACTGACACCGTTTCTGCCAGTTTCTTGTAGCTTCCGTCGATCACTGATTTCATATCTGTCGGAAGGTCTGCACCTTCTCCACCGGAACGTCCGATCACTACAACAGCTGTATCAGAGAATTCTTTTGCTTCGTTCATAAGGCTGTCTGTATAATATTCTTTTGTTGGCTCCGGTAATGTCCAGTCCTGCTCAGCCATAGCGATTGTCGGACGGTCTTCTCGGTAATCTGTGTACATCTTTGTCAGAGATTCATTTGTCTCATATCCTGCATCTTTTAAAGACTGTAAAATACTGATCGCTGTGGAAGAATCTGAAGATCCGGATCCTGTTCCACCGTATAACGGATTTGTTGAATCCCATCCGAACACATTCAGTTTCTCCGTGTCAGAAGCGAGTGGTAAGATTCCTTTGTTTTTCAGAAGAACCATTCCTTCTTCTCCGACTTTCTGAATTGTTTCACGGCTCTGCTCTGTTGTTTCTTTTGAAAGCTCTACTTTCTTCGCATTTAAAATACTTGATACGTTGTTGTACATCGGACCATAACAGATCACATTAACAAGTACTGCAACGATAGCCACAAATGCAATTCCTGCCTGCCAGCGGATCACGTGGCGAACTCCCTTTTTCGCTTTATGCGCTGCGATCATTACTACGATCATTGCAACTAATGCAACAAGGATAGCAATAATATAACCACTCAGTCGTTCAATATATGACGTCAGGTCTGCAACACTTACTCCCAGACTAGTGAATATCGGGGACAATAAGTTTACTAAAAAGTTTGTCATAATGTTTCCTCCCTTTTGTTGATGGGCTTATGTTAACATAATTTATTCTCTCATGCCTTTTTTCGCATAAATGGTACGTTTTTTTCATAACCTGCAATTCCATTTGGCATATTTAACAATTTATATATTTCGTTTTTGTCTATATTGCCTATCCTCTGTTGATTGCAGCTTTGATCAGATGTGCTGTTCCTTTAATTCGATGTCCGTTCGCCATCTCTGTCAATGCCTCTGCCATTTTCATCGTCACAATACCGCCTGTCATTTTCGCATATCCACGAATTGGCATATTGTAGTTAAATAATACATTCAGGTTCGGCTTTCCCTTCCAGTCACTGATTTTCAGAAGTAATTTCAGGATTGCACAGAGCAGTTTTCCAAGAATTCCTTTTCCGTAATACAACTGACAAACTGCATCGTTCATTCGGATCTCACCGCTCCAGCTTCCATCCGGAATCTCTCTTCCATACAGAATACGGAATTTTTCGTCTGAAATGTCTTTAATCTTGCCGCTGAAATATTCCGGCAGTTCTTCTTTCTTGTAGCCGCCGTTTTCAACAGTACCTTTTACGTCTAAAGCACCTTCCAGAACCATCTGCTGCGCATTTTCACCGATCATGATCTGATAAGTACCGCTTTCAATCTCCCAGCTATCTGTTCTTGTATCATAAAAACGGAATGTCTTATCATCAAACCCGATTCTTACTTCCTTTTCTTCTCCTGGCTGAAGCTCTACTCTTACGAAACCTTTCAGCTCGCGAACCGGTCGAAAGACAGTCTCAGAAGATTTTCCAACATACAGCTGTGCGATCTCAGTTCCTGACACATTGCCTGTATTCTTAATTGTAAATGTCACACCTTCTGTATCTATTTTCAAATCTTTATATTCAAAGGTTGTATAGCTCAATCCGTAACCAAATGGGAAACGCGTTGATTTTCCAACAGTTGTGTAATAACGGTATCCGACATAAAGAGACTCTCTGTACTCACTGCTTCTTTCTTTACTTGGATAATATGCATACGCCGGCGTATCCTCATAATAGATTGGGTAAGTCTCATTTAACTTACCGGATGGATTCACCTTTCCTGTCAGAACGTTCAACATTGCTGACGCGCCTGCCTGTCCACCAAGATAACCGTGCACGATTCCTTTTACATATGGATACCATGGCATCTCGATCGCTGATCCGGCTGAAAGAACTACGATTATATTCTTATTTACTGTTGTAAGTTCATTAAGTAATGTCTCCTGTGCGGCAGGCATGGACATATGTGTACGGTCAAGTCCTTCGGATTCGCTGATTTCATCAAGTCCTCCGAAGAAAAGTACGATATCCGCCTTCTTTGCAAGTTCTACTGCTGCCTTTGTCAGCTTTTGGTTCGGTTTTCTGTTACGGATATATCCCTGCTCATATGCAACAACATCCAGATCTGTTGATCCAATCACATCAAGGATTGCTTCCGGCTGTTTTGCCGGGTTTACAAGTGATGATCCTGCGCCCTGATATCTTGGTGTCTTTGCAAAATCACCGATCACTGCAACTTTCGTTCCCGGTTTCAACGGAAGGATCTGATCCTCATTTTTCAGGAGGACAATACTTTCCTCTGCCGCTTTTCTTGCCAGGTTATGATGCGCTTCCACATCAAATGTTTTTCCCTTTGCGTCTTCTGTTGCCTGATGTGTTGAGAAAATCACATTTAAAAGTTCATCCAGTCTCTGATCCAATACTGCTTCATCAAGATCACCGTTCTCAACTGCATGAATAATATCATACATACCTGATTTTCCTGTTCCCGGCATCTCCAAATGGCTTCCATTCTTCACGCCAAGTGCATGGTCGTTACTTCCGCCCCAGTCAGATACAACAAAACCATCAAAGCCCCACTCATCTACCAGAATTTCCTGCAGCATATGGTTGTTTTCGTTTGCATAGATTCCATTTACTTCATTATAGGAAGACATGATGGATTTTGATTTACCTTCCTTGATCGCAATCTCGAATCCTGTTGTATAAATCTCACGGAACGTTCTTTCGTCTACGACAGAATCGTTCGCCATACGGCGCAGCTCCTGACTGTTTGCTGCGAAATGCTTTGGACAAGCTGCAATTCCTTTGCTTTGGATTCCACGGACATATGCCGCTGCCATCTTTCCTGCATGATACGGATCCTCTGAAAAATACTCAAAGTTTCTTCCACACAGCGGACTTCTCTTGATATTCAGTCCAGGGCCAAGGATCACATTGACTCCCATTGTCACTGCCTCTTCTGCAAGTGCTTCTCCGATTTCTTCTCCCAGTGCTTCATCCCAGCTGTTTGCCACTCCTGCCGCTGTCGGAAAACAAGTCGCCGGAAGACTTGCGTTCAATCCCAAATGATCTCCCGCTCCTGCCTGTCTTCTCAGTCCGTGAGGTCCGTCAGACATTACCATAGACGGAATTCCATATTTTTCAAAATCAACGGTCTCCCATGTGTTCTTTCCTGACATCATAACTGCTTTCTCTGCCAGTGTCATCTTTCTGATCAGTTTTTCGTATTTCAGACTCATTTTGAAACCTACCTTTTATTTTATACTATGTTACTTTGTTACCCTTCGCAGTACCTGTGATCGTTTTGCATTTTCCACTTCACAAGTATCTTTTTTACTGAACTTATCATAACATAAAAAGCAGACCGCTAAGGTCTGCTTTCATAAATGGTCGTTTTTTCTACATGAACTGTTTTAATAACATTTTTCTATTTTGATTTTTCCAATAATTTCTTATATGAGAAATCAATCGCAAATGCACCCAGCGGAGCTGTCAGCACAATCGCTAAAACAGCCACAGTAAGAACGGTATCTCCGCAGGCAAATCCCATCGCAAGAGGGATTCCGCCGATTGCGGCCTGAACTGTTGCTTTCGGTGTATAAGCCATCATGGCAAATAATCGTTCTGTCTTCTTGAGACTTGTTCCAAGAAGGCAGACGAATACGCCTAGCATACGGAACACCAGCGCACCTGCGATAACAACTAATGCTTTTACTCCGATTTTTCCAAGGTATCCGACATTCACCGTTGCTCCTACAAGCACGAACAGAAATACTTCTGCTGCCACCCACAGCTTCCCGTATTTCACAGAAATCCTCTTCGCAACGACTTCTCTCTTCTTCTGCAAACCGATTCCAATAAACATGATCGCGATCAATGCCGAAAATGTGATCGCTGTATTCAAGCTGTCTTCCATCACAACAAGCAACAGAGAAATACTCAAGATGATCAGCACTTTCGAGGTATCTCTTATATGTACTTTCTTAAAATAATATGCGAGACAACTTCCAATCAATAATCCAATGCCAATTCCAAGGAAAATAGAAACCGGAATATTAATAAAACTGAGTATAGATGTGCTCTGTCCCTGCATCATTCCTGTAAATGTTGAGAACAGCACGATGACATAGACATCATCTACAGATGCACCTGCCAAGATCAACTGCGGAATCCCCTGTTTCACGCCATATCCTTCTTCCATCAGTTTCACCATCCTCGGTACTACAAAAGCTGGTGAACTGCCGCAAGTACAGCACCCATGATTGCAGCTTCAAGTATAGATAATCCCATCAGCTTCGGAGCCAGCAGTACAATTCCAACAATCTCAAATGTCGCCGGCACGAAACACATCATCACAGCCGGCCTTCCAATCTTCTTAAGCCCTGAAAGATCCAGACCAAGACCGGCTCTTGTAAGAATAATGATCAGCGCAATCTTTCGAAGCTCGGCTGAGATTCCAAGAATACTGTCATCCAACAGATTCAGTACATATGGGCCGAGTGTCATGCCCGTAATCATCATTCCAAGCAGGCTTGGCAGTTTGATTTTCTTACAGATCCAGCCCATAGACATTCCTACAAGCAGGATCAAAGCGATACTTAATAACATGTTAATCTCCATTCCACCGCCTTTGGCTGGCGGCACAAATTTCTTTTAGATTAATCCGTTCTCTATACAATAATGATAAATTCCGTCTTCTGCAACATTTCCACAGATTTCATCTGCAATTGCCTTCAAATCCGCTGACGCATTTTCCATTGCAACTCCTGTTCCAACCGTCTGAAGCATCTCTATATCATTATTCCCATCTCCAAATGCGAGAGCTTCTGAACGATCCAGCTGGTAATGCTCCAACATCTTTTGGATTCCCATTCCTTTTCCGCCATTTGCCGGAATGATATCAGCTGCGTGATCCCACCATGCTGTAATCTTCGCCCCTTCTACATCTTCCAAAATTACAGAATAGTCACTCTCACGACACCCTAACATTACTTGATAAATCTCTTCCTGACAGATGATATCTTCAAAATCTTCCGCAATCACTACACTCTGATGAGCAAAGGAATAATACTCTTCAAGATCTTTATCTGTTCCATTTGCTGCAAGATGCTCCTTCGTTGCAACAGAGACCGGACGTCCAATTGCTGATGCATTGCCAACAATTTTCTGTACATCTTCCAAACAGATTGGATTACTATAGATCGTTTCCATTCTGTCATAACACAATGAACCGTTAAATGTCAGCCATGCATCAAACTCAATCTCTTTGATTTTTGGAAGTGTTATTGGTGCACGTCCCGTAGCAATACATAACTTAATCCCATTTTTCTTAAGTTTTTGCAGTGTTTCTATCATTTTTTCAGAGATCTGCTTTTTCTGCATATCAATCAATGTACCATCAATATCAAAGAAAATAATTTTAATTTTTCCCATATTAGTTTCCTCCTGTGCTTCTCTATTTTACGGCAAAAAGAAGAGTTTGCGCAAGATTCTCTTTCACAAACTCTTCATAATGGTTTTGTGCATATTACTTTTTACAATACCTGTGCAGATGCTCCCTTTGCATAAACAGTCATCTTCCGTTGATCTTTCAGACATTCTTCTGTTGGAATTTCTTTTTTAAACGTATCATTACTCAAAAACAAATTCCTTAAATCTAATGCTCCCTTCCCACATACCTTAAAATAAATTGGATAATCGCCCTTTTTCCCTTTTATCATTACTTCCTCCCAACTCCATTGCTTATGATTTTCTAAATGATTCACTGCAATTACCGCACAAAGATTATCTGGCTCTAGATTTCCTATATACATTTCTAATATTCCCTCGAATCTTCCTCTACTACAGATCTTTACTTTTCTTTCTGTCTCATCAAAATGAAAATATTTATATCCACAGATTGCCCCATTTCTAAGATTATATATATATTGCATTTCCGAAGTAGCATTATCCTGTATTCTTTCATGTGCAATATACGGATGTTTTTCATCCCAATGTACTGATTTTGAATATTGCTTTACTCCATCCACACTTTTTAAGCAACATGCAATTCGCGCCGGATAAGTCCCTTTTGCCTCTAATGATCCGTTATTCAATCCACAACTTGTCACTTCAGCCTGTGAAAATTCCCCATTGAAATCCATTTGTATTTTTTCAGCACAGCCTTGTCGCGAATACGGTATTCCATGAGTATGTCTATGATAAAAAATATAGTAATTATCTTCTATTTTTAAAATTCCTCCATGATTGTTTCCAAGATAGTTCACCGCATCCTTCTTTTTTCGGTCTTTTAATCCCACATCGCCATTTGATATCAGTGTTCCTTTATATCTGTAATTTCTATCTGGAGAATCACTTATCGCATAGGATAATTCATGTCCATTTTCTGATGAATATACAAAATAGTATTTGTCTCCATAATGCCGTATACTTGATGCTTCCAAAAATGCATGTCCTTCAAACTCTGTCTCCTTTGAATACAGTTTTCCCGGAATTATACATACAGGATCTGTTTTCATTGTCAACATATCATCTTCAAGTTTTGCACAGAATGCTCCACAATAACCATTTTCATTAAACTTTTCTTTTTTTTCCTGAAATGCAAATCCATAATACAAAAAGATATCATCTCCATCACACAATATCGACGGATCAAACGGCAATCCGTATCCACTATTTCCATCAAATACTTTTCTATTTTTTAGGTGTACGTCGCCTAAATACGTATAATGACCTGCTGGAAATTCACACACTGCAACACTAATTCGATCCAATTTATTTGAAAAATAGTATAAATAGAATTTTCCATCCTTCCCCTTACATACATCCGGTGCATAGAGCCGGACTCCTGATTCATTTCTATACCCTGGATCATCTTCTTTTCTATATATAGTTCCTTCAAAGCTCCATGATGTCAGGTCATTTATCGGTGCACTCCAGCATACATAATCCTCTGAACAATAATTTTGTCCTCCTGCAATATCATGTGAGCCAAATATGTAGACTCTATCGTCAAATATCTTTGGCTCTCCATCTGGAACATATTCCCATTCTGGAAGATATGGATTAAAGACCTGTTTACTCATATGTTTCTCCCTTATATTCAAGATCATTTCCATTTGATTGGATTACCTGTTTATACCAATAAAAACTAGCTTTTCGTCTTCTTACCAAACTGCCTGATCCATCATCTTTTTTATCTACATAAATAAATCCATATCTTTTCGTCATCTCGCCGGTAGATGCCGAAACCAAATCAATCGGTCCCCATGATGTATAGCCGATTACCGGAATTCCATCTTTTTCAACCGCATCTTTTAGTGCTTTAATATGCAACTGTAAATATTTTATTCTATAAATATCATGTATTTCACCATTTTCTTCAATCTCATCTACTGCACCCAAACCATTTTCAACAATAAATAATGGCTTTTGATATCTGTCATAAAGTGTATTTAAAGTAATCCTTAACCCTAACGGATCAATCTGCCATCCCCATTCGCTTGATTTAAGATATGGATTTACTAATGAAAGAATTGCCGCATTGCCTGGCCGTTTCTTTTTCTCTATTACTTCTGAATCCGCTGAAATACAACGACTGGAATAATAACTCAATGCAACAAAATCAACAGTTCCTTCCTTTAATATTTTCAAATCTTTTTCTGTTATGTCTAAAGTAATGTTCTTCTCCTTCATACGCATTTTTGCAAATATTGAATACTCTCCACGTGTTTGTACGTCAATAAAATAATAATTATCCCTGTCTGCCTCCATTGCACGATAAATATCTTCCGGATTACAGGTATATGGATAGTACTGTCCCGCTGCAAGCATGCATCCAATCTTTACCTTTGGCATCATTTTTTTTGCCATTTTCACAGCCTGTGCGCTGGCCAGTAATTCATAATGTGCAGCCTGATACTTCACAGCTTCTTTATTCTCATTTTCTTTAAAAACAATTCCTGCTCCCAAAAATGGCATATGCATCAACATATTAATTTCGTTAAATGTAATCCAATACTTTACTATTTTTCCATAATTCTTAAATAAAACATAACAGTAATTCAGATAACTATCTATCATCTTCCTACTTTTCCAGCCACCATATTTCTTTATAAGTGCTACAGGTGTGTCAAAATGGCAAATAGTTACTAATGGTTCAATATTATATTTTTTGCATTCCTTGATGACATCTTTATAGAATTTAATTCCTTCTTGATTCGGAATTTCATCATCTCCATTTGGAAAAATTCTTGTCCAGGAAATAGAAAAGCGAAAAACTTTAAATCCCATTTCTGCAAAAAGTTTTATATCTTCTCTGAATGTATGATAAAAATCAATCCCTTCATGACTTGGATATCTATGCTTATCGTCACATTCCAACATAATCATTTCACCTAAAGCTACTTTTCGTCTGTCTTCTCCATATGGTAATACATCAACTGATGAAAGACCTCGTTTTCCCTCTTGAAAAGCTCCTTCACACTGATTAGCTGCAACTGCTCCTCCCCATAAAAAATGTTCTGGAAAATTTTTCATTTTTACCTCTTTCTAAAAAAGCAGATCCCTATAGAATCTGCTTTTTCTGAATCTGCTTTTTCTGAATCTTCTATTTCTGAGCATCTACGCTGTTCTTGCTATAATAGACCCATCCAACACTGAAAGAAACTACTAATGCTGCAAGTGTTGCACCAAGTACAACCCATACACTATACATTCCCGCACCATTTGGTGCCGGATCAATATATGATGGAATTCCTAGCAGTCCTAATGCTCCCATCATATATCTTCTTGCCCCAAAAAATCCTGTGATAGCGCCTCCCACGGCGTTTCCTATAATTGCTATTATGAAAGGTTTTTTCATCGGAAGTAATGTTCCGTAAATTGCCGGTTCAGAAACACCAAAAAGCATAGAGATAATTGATGGAACCACTCTCTTCTTTGTATTGTTATTCTTTGTTTTCAAAAGAATAACAAATAATGCCCCCAGTACTCCGCCTGTAGTACAAAAATTGCACGGAAGAATCCAGTCATACCCAAGACTTCCAAGATTAATCAATCCCAATGGAACAATACCCCAATGGAATCCAAAAATAACAAGCACCTGCCAGAGAGCAGCAACTAATAATCCTCCCACAAGCCCTCCTACAACCGGAAGTGAAAACAGGAAATTAAATATCACCTGTAATACTGCACAGAACAGCGATGCCAGTGGTCCAATCAACAAATAAGTAAGTGGAGCCATTACTACTAATGTAATAACAGGTGTAATAAATGCTTTAATCACATCTGGCAAAACTTTATTCAACTTTCTTTCCAATTTCGATCCGATACACACAGCAAGAATGATTGGAATTACTGATGAGGTATATCCTGCTTTTGGCATTACAACTGGAATATTAAATATCGTCGTATAATAATTCATTTCAAAAGCAGTTCCTGCAAAAACAGTTCCAAGCACATCTCCTGATGTCAGTGCTGTCATGGTAGGATATACCAATGCAACACCAAGTGCCATTCCTGTAAATTCATTCATCTTGAATTTCTTAGCAGCTGTATATCCTAAAATAATTGGAAGAAAATAGAAAAAACCATCTCCTACAGAATATAAAATCTGATAGATTCCATCCGTGGTCTGAAGGACTCCGAAAAATGTACAACATGCCATAATTCCTTTGATGATTCCTGCTGCACACAATAATGAAATTGTTGGAGCCAAAATACCAGAAATAACATCAATCATTATATTTAGAGGCGTCTTTCGTTCTCTTGATTCTTCTACATCATCTTCAACTTCCCCGGAAGCTACATCTTGCAGATGTGCCACATTAATTACTGCCTGATAAACATCTCCAACCGTCTGTCCAATAACCACCTGATATTGGCCGTTTGACTGAATAACTTTCAGTACTCCATCTGTGCTTTCTAAAACATCTGTATTGGCCTTGCTTTCATCCTGCAGTTTGAAGCGAAGTCTTGTTACACAATGTGTCAGACTTACTATATTCCCTTTTCCTCCTACATTCTGCACTATGATCCGCGCAAGAGCATCGTATTTACTAGCCATACCCTTCCTCCTTTATGTATGTCCCTGTCGCCATTTCCAGCGAACTTTTCTTTACATAAATCAGTGTATCACTCCCAATCATTTCCTCCTATCCAACATTTTATTTTTTATGGTTTTGCTTGTTTTATTTTCTATCTTCGAGGCACTGCTTTCTATATTTGTAGAATTTCAACAAGTTATTTAAATTTTCTTTAAATCTTTTTAAAGGTATGTATAACGTAATTTATTAAATACTGTATTTCCCTCAATAACTCTCATACGATAATTTACAGTAATTGTTTGTAATTCTTTCTCTTGGATCTTTCTTATTAAATATTTCACACCTTCAATATGTCTCGACATATGTGCTCCTTTGACCATTGTCAAATGCAGCCCCCCTATACTCTCAGGTATAACTGGATCAAAGCCAATTAGTGAAAAATCTTTCGGAATTCTGTATTTTCCCTCAAATAATGCTTTCACTGTACCAATTGTCACTGCCGGACATTCACATATAAAGGCTGTTGAATTTTTTACTCCGTTATACAATAATCTTTGTATTCTCTGATAGGCCTCATTGTACTCAGCTCCTGTCTCATAAATCCTGTTGGAAGCATCTCCCATATGATTTTTTTTCATCAATCGAACAAAAGCATTTCTGCGTTCTTCAAAATTAAATGCAGGTAACCCGCTGGATAAATATAAGATATGCCGGTGCCCCTTGCTTCTCAGATAATCAATGCATAACTGTACTCCTTGATAACTGTCATTATTATAACTATCAATATCTGCTGTATAGAATTTATTGTCTCCAACAATAATTGGAATGTTTAATTCCAAAAATGGATAAATATCCTCTTCCTCCATTTCTGCTGCCAATATATAGATACCAACAACTTTTCTTTCACGACAGGTCTGTATTAATCTTTCTTCTGTTTCTCTTGTTCTATCAAGAAAATAGTTTGCAAATTGAAACCCCTGGACTTCGACAATCTTTTCAAGTTCTAGAAGCAAACGATAATGGTTATTTATCTTAGATGCTTTTCCACTTTCATATTTTTCGACACCATCTTCCGTTCCCAGTCTCCCATAATCTCCTAAAACCCATCCGTTCTTGAAATAATGAACAACCATGATTGTTTTATCCTTATTAATACGTTTATGATTCTCTATCTCTTTTGGCTTATCATTATCTATTATATACTTTTGAATTCTTTCCACTGTTTTTGCACTAACACCAGGGCGTTTATTTAACGCTAATGACACTGTTGCTTCTGAAATATCTAATGCTTTTGCAATTTCTTTTGATTTCATTTTTTCCCACCTCGTTCCTTTGTAGAATATTATTTCGACATATAGAAAATAAGTTTGTGCAAAGCCATCTTGCACAAACTTATCTTTTCATTAATAATGTGCAAGTATTCATTGCACGCTATTTTGATTTCAGTATTTCATAATTTTTTATATAACCCAAAAGCTGATTTTTTAAATTGCAAGCAGGTTCTTGATTGCTTCCATATAAACATGTACTGCTTCTTCAACTTCTGATACAAGTGTATACTCGTCTGCACCGTGAATACGGTAATCCACACCCGGTTTTTCCGGTCCGAATGCGATAATGTTCTTTAAGGATTTCGCATAAGTTCCGCCACCGATTACTAACGGCTTGTTCTCTGTATCTCCTGTTACATCTGTATAAGCTTTGTACAGTGCCTCTACAAGTGGAGACTCTTTCGGGAAGAACAATGGTTTTGTAGTTGTGTGGATCTCAATGCGTCCATTCTCGTCTTCGAGCTTTCCTTCGCACATCTTGAGCATATCTTCTACAGAATATGTTACCGGGAATCTGATATCGATTGTAGCGGAGATCACACCGTCTTCTGTCTTAACGATTCCGTTACAGAATGTAAGCTCTCCAAACTCATCTGCGCATTTCAGTCCGATTCCTGATCCGTCACATGCTGTGCCAATGTGTGAGTTATAGAATTCTACGAAATCATCTTCAAATCCGGCTTTTGCAAGACAGTCAAAGATAACACCTGCAGCATTAACTCCAAATGCCGGTGTACTTGCATGTGCAGATACTCCCTTTGCATAAATAGTGATCTTTCCATCTTCCTCTGTTACTTTGTATTCCTGAAGTTTTGTCTCTGCGAAAGCAGCTTCCAGTCTGTCTTTCAGTCCTTCTTCTGCCGGAATCTCTGCTGTACATGCATCACATACGGCATTGAATACAAATCCACCATTGATAGAAATAATCTTTGTATTCTTAGAAGTTGCCAGCATGCCAAGCATACCTTTCTCTCCGTGAATACATGGGTAACTTGCATCCGGTGTAAATCCACAAGATAACTCTTCTGCCACTTCATTATAATGCTCCATACATCTGGAACCATTTTCCTCATTACATCCCATGATCAGACGAACTCTCTTGTTAAGCTTCACACCTGAATCACGAAGAAGCTTCATCGCATAAAGTGCTTCCATAACAGGTCCTTTATCATCTGTTGTTCCACGTCCGTAAACGTAATCTCCTTCTCTTGTCAGCTTGAATGGATCATATGTCCAATCACCGCCTGCCGGTACGATATCCAGATGTCCTGCGATACCAACGATCTCTTCGCCTTCTCCCATCTCTGCATATCCACAGTAGTTATCCAGGTTCACTGTCTTGAATCCGAGTTCATCTGCAATCTGCAGTGCTTCGTGAAGAACCTTTGCCGGTCCCTCTCCAAATGGCATTCCTTCTGCCGGTGTTCCAAGCTGTGAATCTATCGCTACAAGTCTTTCCATATTACTTAACAATTCTTCTGTTGTTGCATGAATCTTTTCTTTAATATCCATTATTTTCATCCTTCCTTTTTTACTGTTTTCTATCATATGATATGAGTGTCAAAAGTAAATTTTGCCACTCACTGATGTAACCGGATTGCTCCATTGCTATGCAATTCCCGCAATCCTCGAGCACCTCAAACTCCCATAAAATGGCGTGTTCACACCATTTTATTCCGTTTTCGGTGTTCGGCGTGTCAAAAAGTATAAATTGCTTATTTGTGTGAGCACAAACGCAATTTATACTTTTTGACACTTACATCATCATATCATGTATCGTGAAAAATTTCCAGTCTTCCCTTAACGAAATTGTCGACATTTTGTCTATAATCTAGGTTAAACATTTCTTCAGTTTTAAATTATATTCTCTTAATAAATTTTACTTTTCTTTAGCTTTCGTGACACGAGGTGTTCATAATTCTTCCGTATAATAACATCATCAAGTTGATACAGATGAATGCTAAAGCAAACATGAATGTTACTGGTCACAACAAAAGATAGCTAGTACCATTCCAGTATCATAAATAAAAGAAGACGGTGATTGTATTAGCGACAGATCTTTTATGATTGCCGGACTTCGACCAAAAATTACGAATAGTTATATAGATAATGGCCCGGTGCAGTGCACCGGGCCACGTTTTTTATATTTTCTTAACCTCTTTTTCCATTTTTCAGATCTTCCACGATTTCATTGTAACGCTTTTTATTCAAACGATAGAAGAACAGTACAACCGCTGTGACAATCCACAAAATTCCGGGAATTGTTGAAAATGCATGTTTCATAACTGCAATTACTTCCGGATTCTGTACCTGATTTGCCACATATCCGTATTGACCAAGCAGTGCTGCAAGGAGTGCAGTTCCTATAGCCATTCCGATTTTATTTCCAAGAGAAACAAATGCGTACTGGAATCCATCATTTCTAAGTCCTGTTTTCCACTCACCGTATTCCACACAATCCGGAATGATTGCGTAGATTGCAGTATTAAATCCTGAAAAGAAGAACTGTGTAATACCTGCCAATGCATAGAATACAATTGGAGATTCTTTTACATTAAAGAAGAACATTGCAAGCATAGCGATTCCTGTAAGTAATGCAAAAACAGATGCTGTTCTTCCTTTATTATTCAACTTACGGAATACCGGCTGGAAACAAGCTGCACCGATAATTGAAGGAATAATAATACACATGGAATATGTTGTATAATAGGACGCATCTCCTTCTACATAAGTAAAGTAATATAAAATATCTGCATTTCTTCCATATAGTGTGAATCCGAACAGCACCTGTCCAACTAATGCAAGCAGATATGGTCTGTTCTGCATAACGGCCTTCAGCTGTACTTTAATGGAGATTTTTTCTTTCTCCGGAATTGTCACCTGCTCTTTTGTCTTTGCAAAACAGAAGAAATGACATGCAGCAAAGATGCATCCGTAAATAATTGCAACAAACAGATAACCGTTCTTTACACTGTTGCTTCCAAGCCTGCTGATCAGTGGCACTGTTACGATATTGATGATTCCGATTGCAATCATTGCTGCTACGGAACGAGATGTGTTGATCTTGGCACGCTCATCAATATCCTGTGTCATAGCACCGCAAAGTGTTCCATATGGAATGTTTACACAAGTGTATCCTAAGACAAGAAGACAGTATGTAATTACCATGTAAACTATTTTCGATGTATTTGACCAATCTGGATGTGCCCAGAAAGAAAGGATCAAAAGCACTGATGTGATCGGTGCTGCCACCAACAGCCATGGACGGTATCTTCCCCATCTTGTGTTTGTTTTATCTGTTAATCCACCTACGATCGGATCATTGATCGCATCCCAGAATCTTGAGAAAAGCATCAATGCTGATACTGCTGCCATACTGATTCCAAATACATCTGTATAGAAAATCATTAAAAAGTTACTGACAAACATCCAGCTAAAGTTACATCCTACATCTCCGAAACCATATGCAATCTTGCTGATCAGAGGCACTTTTCCATTATTGCTCTCGTTTTCCATTAATACCTCCTTGCCAGAGTTTCTGATAAAACTCTGTTCTCTCTTGATTCGATCACCTATTTCTCCTGCACATTGATGATTACTTTCATCGTTGTCTCGCGGTTATCATCAATATACTGATATGCTTTCAGATAATCTTTGAATGCAAATGTCTTAGAAATCAATGGTCTTAAATGAACTTTTCCTTCATTTACAAGTTCTATACCATCTACATAATCATCATGACGATACATCATTGTGCTCTTGATATCCAGTTCGTGATCATTTGCAACTGCAAGGTCTACTGTTGCCATTCCCGCAAATACGGCAACAAGAACGATGATACTTCCTTTTCTTGCGTATTTAATTGCCTGTCCCATTGTGATATTATTTCCTGCGCAATCATAGATCACATCTGCCTTGTCAGGACCAAAGGCTTCAACCATTGCCTCTCCAAAGTCCTTCTCCATAGTATTAACGCATACATCAATACCACATTCTTTTGCCTTATCCAGACGAAGGTCGCTGACATCTGTGATCATTACCTTTGCGGCGCCCATTCCTTTTGCTGCCTGTGCAACCAGGTTACCGATCGGTCCTGCACCAAGAACTGCAATATTCAATCCCTTTACATCTCCTACCTGCTTTACTCCATGCACTGCAACTGCCAGAGGCTCGATCATGGCACCTTCTTCATAAGACATATCTTCCGGAATCGGTGTTACTTTAGAGGCATCTACTGCAAAATATTCTGAAGCTGTTCCTGTTGTCTGGAATCCCATAACCTTAAGTTCCTCACAAAGGTTATATTTTCCGTGGCGGCACGGATAACACTGTCCGCAGTAAACCTGTGGCTCAATCGTAACTTTCTGTCCTTCATGAAATTCTGTAACATCTTTTCCGACCTTGGCAATCTCACCGGATACCTCATGCCCCTGAGTCACCGGGTATTTTGTAAATGGATGTTTTCCATGATATACGTGAATATCAGATCCACAGATTCCAATATTCATAATCTTAACTAGTACCTGATCATCTTTCACTTCCGGACTGGTACCTCTCTGAAAATAATTTCTCCCGGGTTTGTCATTACCTGCTGTAACATAATGTTTTCCTCCTTTATTGAATATCTTTTATCAAATGTTTTATTAAAGTAATTACATTATTGTTCAGGAAATATATTTTGTCAATATGTTATTGTTCAGTTCTGCCTATTGCACAAGATTTCGCTATGATTTTTATGCAGTTTGCGCAAAAAAAGTCCAGGGAAGAAACATGTATTAAAAATGTTTCTTCTCTGGACTTTCTAACTTTCCATCATTCTGATCATTATAATGTTTTAATAAAAGCCTGTAAATAATGTTTTGCCACACCAACTGCCGAGGCTTCTCTCTTATATGAACAAACTTTCAGGTATCTCGCATCATGCTCAAATCCATTATATTCCATTACTTTTTTCCCTAAGGTTATCATATGATCTGCAAGATATCCCCCTACTTCTCCTCCAAGAATAATATCCATATCATATGCCATTCTCAGATTTGAAATAAGGATTGCCAGATTATTAAGATACTCTTTCCAAACCTTCACAGCCTGTCCGTCCTGCTCTTCCACCTTCTTCATAAACTGTTCCAGTGTCTCTTTGGTATCATCTGTCAGCACGCTCGCCGCACAGTAAGCATCCGCACAGCCTTGTTTTCCGCAATAACATTTCTTTCCGCCCGGAACAAGGATCATATGTCCAAATTCTCCGGCTTTCTGATTCTCTCCCGGAATCAATTTCCCGTCAATGCAAAATGCTCCTCCGAGTGTGTTATTCAATGAAAGATACAATGCATTTCTATAGTTATTTAAATCCTCTGCCATCATTGCCGCATTGGCATCATTTTCAAAATAAACCGGAAGTGAAAAGATCTGTTCCAAAAAGCTTAAACTATAATTCTCCAATTGGAGCGCATGAGATTTGATCAGCATTCGTTCTTTCGAATTAACAATTCCCGGAATTGAAATTCCGATTCCCAAGATTCGTTCTCTGTGTTCTACATCTGAAAGAAATCTTTCCAATGCTTCGCTCAATTGTAAGTAGTAAGCGGCCTCTGTTGAAAATTCTAAGCGGATCCTTTCATATTTCTCTATCTCATAGCTCAAATTCACAAGTACAAATCCTGCATGCTTCGCAGTGATCCTTATCCCAACCGCATAACGGTACGCTGGATTAATACTGATTCGTTTTGCTTTTCGCCCGCCTGTAGATTCATATTCTCCGGTTTCAACCGCAATTCCATTAGCCAAGAGCTCATTCACATTCGACAATACAGTCGGCATACTAAGATTGAGATCCTTCGACAATTCCACTTTAGACGTTGCTTCGTGATTTATAATATAGTTTACTATTTTTGATTTTGTGATATTTCTCTTTTCCGTTCCAGCCATATCCAAGGCTCCTTTTATAAATTATTTTATAAAAGTATCTTATCCCTTCTTTGCCGGTTTGTAAAGGTTACAAATCCATTTTATTCTTCTACTTCCACCGGATTTGTCACGCTGACCTTGTGATCATACCATGTTCCCTTTTTTCCGATCAATGCAAGATCAAATTCTTTGTCCAGTGCCGGAACCGGAACGTCGAATCCATAGACCTCATCAGATGTTCCATCGCTGTAATTAATAGTATCTGTTGTAGGCTGAAGCAGTTCTGCGCCGTCCTTCTGTGCATCCTCGGCAGTTCCTTCGAACAGATTGACAATATTTTTAGACACCAGACTTATATGAATTGTCATTTTGCCGTCTTCTACTGTCAGTGTTCCTTTTCCGTCCATCGCTTCATTTACATGGAACATAGAACTGTCTGTCTGAAATTCTGCTGTATATGTTCCGTCTTCCAGTGCTGCCTGCTCCTCATCTGCCTTATCTGCAGAATCCTCTTTTGTATCCGCCTGTTCTGTTTGTGCTTTTCCACTGTCTTTAGCCTCTGTGCTATTTCCACATCCTGTAAATACAGATGCGATCATAGAAACAGAAATTAATACCATTAATAACTTCTTTTTCATCTAAATCCTTCCTTTCATTGATTCAAAAAAGGTCATGCAATTCCTTTTTCTCTGAACAAGCATGACCTTCTCAATATCTTCTTACAAATTACTCTGCATCAATTGCAGCCTGTGTATGTGCTACATACAGCTGCTGGATTGCCTGGATTTCTCCTAAACCTGCAATCTGAGTATCAATGCTGTCAAATGCTCCTGATGCCTCAAACTGGCTCTTCCAGGAATCATCGTCATCTCCGGCCATATCGTTGTTCGCATGGTCTCCTGCAACAACCATCAGCGGACGAAGGATTACTTTCTTATATCCTGCTTCTTTCAGTTTCTCGATCACTGCCTCGCAGGATGTATCTTCCGGCTCACCCTCTACAGTTCCGATAAATACATTGTCATATCCAAGCTGTTCCATCTGTGTCTGCATCTGAGAATAACTTACCTTTGCAGTATGAGATGTACCATGTCCCATGAATACAAATGCTGTTCCGTCTTCTTTCACTGCATCCAGACTGTCAAATCCTGCGTCTTTCACTGCCTCTGCTGTGATTGCTTCCGCTACTGCTGCCTTGTCTGCATTGATAACAGTCGCATCAGCTCCAACTTCTCCGAGAAGTGGCTCTGCAATCTTAACAGATTCAAACTTATCTTTATATCCCTCTAATGCTGCTGTAAGTTCATCATATTCTGCTCCATGCATCAGATGTGTTGGCTGTACAACGAGGTTCTTCACACCATTGTCTACTGCTCTCTGCAATGCCTGATCCACATTATCGATCTTCTCTCCATCACGGGCCTGTACATGATTGATAATGATCTGCGCTGTAAATGCTCTTCTTACAGACCAGTCCGGATAAGCTGCCTGAACTGCCTTCTCAATACCACCGATATCTGTCGCACGGCTGTCATTGAAGGATGTTCCAAAACTTACTACAAGGATTTCATTTTCACCGATCTCATCAGCGTTGAGTGGATCATCCTTGGATGCATCTCCCGTATCTCTTCCGAAATAATCCGGATCCGCATTCTCTCCCTCAACGAGTTCTTTCTGTGCATCTGTCAGTGCATCCCATGCTTCTTTCGCTGCTGTACACTGCTCATCTGTCTTGTCTGTTCTTTCCTGAACATAAATGTCATCAATCAGCTTCGCAACTTTATCTGCTGCTTCCTGATCACTGTCCTGTTTTGACTCTGTCTTTGTTGTGTCAGTGTTGTTGTCGCCCTTTGATCCACATCCTGCAATCATGGACACACTAAGTGTTGCTGCCAGTAAAACCATTAATACTTTCTTTTTCATTGTCATCCTCCTGATTTCTTGTTCTCAGAAATGAAAACACCCTCGAATCAAACGAGGGTACGCAAAGAAAAACCGGTGATTATTTACAACCTATCTGTAAATAATTACTGCAGTCTAAATCATTTCCTTTCGTACGGCCAATTCCTCGTGGCATGAACTCTTCATTCCTGTACTGCGAAAGGCAGGTCTCCCGGCTGATCGTTCAAACGCTTCTGCTTCACCTTCCCGGTCTCCCAGTGGTCTCAAAACAAAAGCTCACGAAATACGGTGACGAGTTCGTACAGGATTCTCACCTGTTTCCCTTTTCACCAGTCCAGATTTCCCATGTCATTCCCCTGAGCATTCATAATCAGGACACCATCATCCATCTGACTGACACCTCACGCATCTGTATTAAATTATATGTTACAACGGGGTCATTCTATCACACTTACATAAATGCGTCAAGAAATGTTATAAATTGGGGGATTTGTCCTCATTTCCGACTTTGATTTCCTCCGCAGAAATGATACAATATCCCTCAGAGACAAAATTTGTAACTAAGGTGGTTTATTATTATGAAAGAATCTAATAGACAAGCATTTCGTCGTGGTTTTTGCGATGGAATTCCGATTGGACTTGGATATCTTGCGGTCTCCTTTTCAATCGGTATCGCCGCAAGAAATATCGGCCTGAATGCATTTCAGGGATTCCTTATGAGTCTGTTAAATAATGCATCTGCCGGAGAGTATGCCGGACTGACTGTAATTGCTGCAAACTCTCCTTATATTGAGGTCGCAATTGTCACATTGATCACAAATGCACGTTATCTTCTGATGAGCTGTGCCATGAGTCAGCGTTTAAGTCCCGACCTTTCGTTAGGACACCGTCTGCTGATGAGTTATGATATCACAGACGAACTTTTTGGAATTGCGATCAGCAGACCCGGTACTTTAAATCCTTATTATACCTATGGCGCGATGGTAACTCCGCTTCCGGGCTGGGCTTTTGGAACTATGCTCGGTGTCATTGCCGGAAATATCATGTCACCACGTATGGTCAGTGCATTTAGTGTTGCCCTCTTTGGAATGTTTATCGCTATCATCATTCCTCCTTCAAAGCAGAATAAAGTCGTTGCAGGACTGGTTACTCTTGCATTTATCTCAAGCTTCGCAGCAACTTGCCTACCTTGGATCTCCACTCTGTCGGATGGTACCAGAACAATCATACTGACCGTCGCACTTTCAGCCGGAGCAGCATTCTTCTTCCCGATACCGACAGAAGACGAAACTTCAGCTTCAACTAAGCAATAATAAAAACGTAACTTCAGTTACTCAGAAGGAATAAAATTATGACACACAATATTTATATCTATATTCTTATCATGGGCGGTATCTCTTATTTCATCCGCGTACTGCCGATGACCTTGATCCGAAAACCTTTGAAGAACCAGTTTCTTCAGTCCTTTCTATACTATGTACCTTATGTCACACTAGCAGTGATGACATTCCCGGCAATCCTTCATGCCACACAGTCTCCAATCTCCGGAGCCCTCGCTCTCGTTGTTGGAGTTGTGGCCGCATGGTGCGGTGCAGGACTGCTGCCAGTCGCAGTTCTTTGCTGCGCAGTTGTATTTATTGCAGAGCTTTTCTTGTAGAGTAATCTTATAGATTTTAGTAACTGTCGATGCCCTTTTTTCTGCCATTGATGCTTTTTTCGCTACTGTCGATGCCCTTTTTCGTTTGGCGAAACAAATTTTCTTAATTTTCTGACATTTAAGACAATTTCTTTAAAAAGTCTAACGTAAAAATATAAAAAAAGGGGTTGCATTTTTCTGTAGCTTTGATATAATAACCATGTTGTTTGAAACAAGCAACAAACAAAACTCAAGTAATGCGGAATGGTGTAATTGGCAGCACAGCAGACTCTGACTCTGTTAGTAGGGGTTCAAGTCCCTTTTCCGTAGCTGGGAATTTGCTTCGGCAAGTTCCCTATTTTATCGGAGTGTGGCTCAGTTTGGTAGAGCGCTACGTTCGGGACGTAGAGGTCGCAAGTTCGAATCTTGTCACTCCGATGTTTTAAGAGATTACAATTTGTAATCTCTTTTTTTGTATATTAGGATTATAGTCTCTTTGTTGTTACAGATGCGTTGACCAAAAATCTTAAAATGAAAGTTTAGTCAACGCATTCTAATCAAATCTTTATTTCAGCTCTCCATCAAATACAACAGTTGCCGGTCCTGTCATATAAACCGTGTTCTTCTCCTGATCCCACTGAATCTCCAAATCTCCGCCAAGAAGCTTTACAGTTACTTCATCTTCTGTCAATCCATTCAGAATACAAGAAACAGCTACAGCACATGCTCCTGTTCCGCAGGCAAGTGTCTCAGCAGATCCTCTCTCCCAAACACGCATCTGTGCAGTATGTCTATCCAACACTTTTACAAACTCTGTGTTCACACGTCTTGGAAATCTCTCATGGCTTTCGAATTTCGGTCCGATTTCTTCAATCGGAAGATTGTCCACATCATCTACATAAACGACTGCGTGCGGATTTCCCATAGATACACAAGTCATATGATATTCTTTTCCATCCACAAGAATCGGTTCATCTACAGCTTTATCTCCCTCAGCCACAACCGGAATTTCTGCCGGTGTCAAGATTGGACTTCCCATATCAACTCGAACCTTCGCAACCTTTCCATTTTCTATGAAAAGCTGAAGTGTTTTGATTCCTGCTAAAGTCTCAACTGTAATCTCTTTTTTATCAGTCAGACCGTAATCATACATATATTTTCCGACACAGCGAACTCCATTTCCACACATTTCTCCTCTGGAGCCATCCGCATTATACATGGCCATCTCACAGTCTGCCACTTCTGACGGACAGATCAGGATCAATCCATCAGATCCTATTCCAAAATGTCTGTCACTCACCTGGATTGCCAACGCTGATGGATCTTCCACCTTCTCCTCAAAACAGTTTACATACACATAATCATTTCCAATTCCCTGCATTTTTGTAAATTTCATTCTCTTCTCCGTTCCGCTGTCATCACTGACAGTCCTCTCCTTTATTATTGTTTACAGCACTTCTTATTCGTTACTGTTAACAACTGCCTCTTATTCATTCATAATTGTCAGCACCATCTGTGCTGTTTCGAGCATATTAGTTCCACTTTCCATACTGCTCTTCTGTAAATATCGATGTGCTTCCTCTTCTGACATGTTATTTCGTTCTATCAGAAGCGCTTTCGCCTGATCGATTATCTTTCTCTGAGAATCGTCTCTCTTTCGTATCGTTTCTCTGCGCTTTCTTCTCTTCCTGCTCTGTGTCTGCTGAATCATTTCAACGGTATTTACCAAATCATAAACTTTGATTGGGAGTGGAAGTCCTACAACCCCATCCGGCAGTCCATCCATCCACTTATCCGCTGAAGCCACCAAAAGCATGTCAAACGTATCCGGAAGAGATTCTCGTAAATCTGTATACTGCATATCTTGAAACCGATAACCACACACGACAATTCCATCGTTCCAGTTATCAGCATACTGCAAAACCTTAGCTCCTGTCAAACATACCGCAGATACTTCAATACCCGCACGAACCAAACTATTACGGATATTTACTGCATTTTCCCTCTTTGGAAAAACGACAATAATGTTGCTCATATCTGCTCACCTCTTCCGCTAACTTCTTTTCTGTCAATCTGTTCTCTCTAAAATGTTCTATACCAATATATGTGGTCTCTAAATGCCCAATGACAAGATATCCAGACTACAGTCTGTAAAGATAATGATTGATCTCCCAGTCTGTCACCTGCATACAATATTCTTTATATTCTTTCTTATTTGCTTTGATGATCTTCTCGGCAAGCTCTTTCCCTAATACGCTGATCAGCAGTTCGTCTTTCTCAAGCTCTGCTGTAGCAGCTCCAAGCGTTCTCGGCAGTTCTTCCACTTGAAGTTCATCTCTTCTTTCCTGCGTCATCTTCTGAATATTTTCATCAATATTCTTCGGAGGCATAATCTGATTCTTAATTCCGTCCACCCCGGCTTTCAGAAGTACTGCAAGCGCCAGATATGGATTCGCCGTAGCATCCGGACTGCGAAGTTCCAGTCTTGAATTGTCTTCTTTCTCCATAGACACACGGATCAAAGGTCCTCTTGTCTTAGCTGACCATCCCATATAAACAGGTGCTTCATACCCCGGCACAAAACGTTTATAAGAATTGATCGTCGGATTTGTAATACAGGTGATTGCCTTCATATGTTTCATCAAGCCACCAATAAAATAATATCCTTCCTGGCTGAGTCCGTTCTCATCCTCTGCGTTATAAAGTGCATTTGTTCCATCGTTTTTATATAAAGACAAATTAATGTGCATTCCTGACCCATAAGTCTCACTCTTCGGCTTTGGCATAAATGTCGCGTGCAGACCGTGTCGTTTTGCGATTGTCTTGACAACCATCTTAAATGTCATCAGATTATCTGCTGTAATCATCGCCTTATCGTAGTGAAAGTCGATTTCATGTTGCGCCGGCGCAATCTCATGATGTGAGGAAATAATCTCAAACCCCATATCTTCTAATGTTAAGATCATATCTCTTCTCGCATTTTCTCCAAGATCCAACGGCCCTACATCAAAATATCCACCCTGCTCGTGAGTTACTGTTGTCGGTCTACCGTCATCATCTGTATGGAAAAGAAAGAACTCGCATTCCGGACCGACATTCATCGTATATCCCATCTCTTTCGCCTCCGCAACAGCCTTTCTGAGTACATAACGTGGATCGCCTTCATACGGTGTTCCGTCCTTTTTATACACATCACAGATCAGTCTTGCAACTTTTCCCTGCTGTGGTCTCCATGGAAAGATTTCAAATGTACTCAAATCCGGATACAAGTACATATCTGATTCTTCCTCATCTGCAACCCCTTCCAAGGAAGAAACATCAAACATACAGCGGTTATCCAATGCTTTTTCAAGCTGTCCTACTGTTACCGCCATATTTTTCATCGTTCCAAAAATATCTGTAAACTGCAATCTGATGAAAGCGACATCTTCTTCCTCTACTATGTGAAAAATATCATCTCTTGTATAGTTATGCATTATTTTTCGACCTCCTTTATCATAAACTGATACGATAAAAGGGCGTTCTCCACCTAAGTTGGAAACGCCCTTGTTTCTGTGTTACATTATAATGATTGACTGTTTTCTTGTCAATTATTTCTGAATCAGTTCAAGAACTTCTTCTTTTACAGGCATTGCTTTGATCGCACCCTTCTTTGTTGTTACAAGTGCTGCTGCCGCATTCGCAAATGTCAGCATCTCTCCTAACTGTTCCTCTGTCAGATTCTCAAAATCATGATCAACCAGATAATTCAAAGAACTTCCACAGAAAGTATCTCCTGCACCGGTTGTCTCAATTGCTTTCACTGAAAATCCTGGTCTCTCTACGCGCATGCCTTTGTAATAAGCTCTGCTTCCGTCTTTTCCCATAGTCAGAAGAATCAGCGGAATATTGTATGTCTCCTGCAGATATGCGATTCCCTCATCATAGTCTTCCTTACCGGATACAAACTGAATTTCATTATCAGAGATCTTCAGGATATCACATTTTCCAAATCCATACTCCATCTGCTCTTTTGCAAGATCAAGAGAACTCCACAGCGGCGGTCTTAGATTTGGATCAAAGGATACAAGGCAACCATTTGCTTTTGCTGTTTCTACCGCTTTCTTTGTTGCTTCACGCACACCTTCATGTGTCATAGAAAGTGTTCCGAAATGAAAGACTTTTGTATCTTTTACCACTTCTGGATTCACTTCATCTGCTGTAAGCATCATATCTGCTCCCGGATTACGGTAAAATGAGAACTCTCTGTCTCCATCTGGGAATGTATGTACAAACGCAAGTGTTGTATTCACATTTTCATCAACCATCAGATTGGAGGCATCGATTCCGGCTTCCGTAATCGTATCTCTTAATAACGTTCCGAACTGATCTTTTCCAACTTTTCCTATAAATGCTGTCTTCTTTCCCATCTTGTTCAGAAGCGCCAGCACATTACACGGTGCACCTCCCGGGCAAGCCTCAAACATATTGTTTCCCTGTTCGCTTTGTCCATTCATTGTAAAATCAATCAGAAGCTCTCCTAATGCGATTACATCATATTTCTTTGCCATGAAGTTCTCCTCCTATTTCTTGTCCTATTACTTTGTCTTATTGCTTGTCTTAATTAAAATATACTAACTCTTCAATTGGTTCTGCAGGCTCAATATTCTCTGCCTCAAGCACCGGTCCTTCTCCGCCATATACAGACAGATTCGCATAACACACTTTTGCACGAATTTTTACCCAGTCTCCTGCATTCAGCTTCGGCGCATAAGCGCTTCTGCAAACATATCCAAGGAAAGATGTATCATCTGCACAGCAAGTCATTGCCATACGTCCCGGATAGAATACCTTAGACGGAAATGCTTTCGGTTTCATAACCTTTGCAACAAATTCTACAACTTTTCCTTTATAGCGCTCCGGATGCTCCTGCATATCAATATACCAGATACCATAATCTTCTCTTGGAATCTCAATCACAGGTGCTTTGAGATCATACGGTACTTCGTCTTCAAAGATATTGTCTACCTCACCGTTCTCATCCTCAAAGATTACTTCTGCCTGAGGACTTACAACCTTAACACTTCTGCGGTATCCTGCCAACGGTTTCTTATCTTCACAACGATTAAACAGCACAAGTTCAGCTCCCTTTACCATCTCGACAAACAGTGGTTTTAAGTTTGTCAGATACATCTGGAATGTACTCGCATCTACTGTTGTAATCTTCTGCTCGATAGCCCAGCCTGCCGGAAGCTTCATCTTCTCAAATTCACTCACCTGCCACATACCATTATATTCAATAACAACACGTTCCGGCTCATGCTTCTTATTCATCTCTTCCAGCCATTCTTCTGTCAGATCTTCTTTATCTTCTACAGTCTCAATAACGACACCATACTTCAGCATTTCCATTGGATCATACTGTTCTTCCCCCTCTTCGCAGAGAATCAGAAGTGTCTTTCCATCAATCTGAAAGTAATCCTGAGATAGTGTAAAATTCAGGAACTGAGTTTTACCACTGTCCAGAAAACCTGTCATCAGATAAACCATAACATCTGGCTCTTTCATCATATCTATCTCCATTCCGTCTCCTTTTCGCAGAAGACATCTGTTATTACATAATGCTACGCAGCCCCCTATGGGGTACTGCTTTGCTTATCCTTTTTATTTCAGCTTAAATAATTCTGCAAGCTTGTCTTCGTTAAGCTCAGCTCCGATCACACAGATTCTTCCTGTGTATTCCGGTGCTCCTGTTCTTACTTCATGCTCCTCCGGAACCATATCAAAGTAAATCCACTCTCCATCTGCTCCTGCTACCATTCCTTTTGCACGGAGTACATTTCCGTAAGAGCCATCCTCTTCAAGAGTCTTCAGAATTGCACTGACCTCATCCTTTGTATAAGTATGAATTGTCTCTTTACCCCAGCTTGTGAATACCTCATCTGCATGATGATGACCCTCATGATCGTGGTGATGATGGTGTCCACAGCCGCAGCTGCACTCTCCATCATGATGATGGTGCTCATGCTCTTCATGATCATGGTGATGATGCTCGTGCTCACACTCTTCATGATCGTGGTGATGATGCTCGTGCTCACACTCTTCATGATCGTGATGGTGATGCTCATGATCATGTTCTTCATGGTCGTGATGGTGATGCTCATGATCATGTTCTTCATGGTCGTGGTGATGATGCTCGTGATCGCACTCTTCGTGATCGTGGTGGTGATGATGTTCATGATCATGTGCTTCCTTGGCTACTTCTGCGAGTAACTCATCTTCAAGAGATTTGCTTGATTCCATTGTTTCAAGAATCTTCTCGCCCGGAAGCTGCTCGATCGGTGTTGTGATGATTGGAGCTTTTTCATTCAGTTCTCTTAACAGTGCAACACTTTCCTGAATCTTCTCCGGTTTTGCTTTATCTGTACGGCTTAAAATAACTGCACCTGCATATTCAATCTGGTTGCTGAAAAATTCGCCAAAGTTCTTACGGTAAATCTTGCACTTTGTTACATCTACAACTGTTGTAAAGCTATTGAGCTCTGCATCGATTTCACCCTGAACATCCTGTACAGCCTTGATTACATCAGAAAGCTTTCCAACTCCTGATGGCTCGATCAGAATACGATCCGGATGATAAGTATCTACGACCTCATGAAGAGATTTTCCAAAATCTCCAACCAGTGAACAACAGATACATCCTGAATTCATCTCACGAATCTCAATTCCTGCTTCCTTCAAAAATCCACCATCAATACCGATCTCTCCAAATTCATTCTCGATCAGTACAACCTGTTCTCCCTTGTATGCGTCGGAAAGAAGCTTCTTAATTAAAGTTGTCTTTCCTGCTCCAAGAAATCCTGAAATAATGTCAATCTTTGTCATTTTTCTCTTCTCCTTTTTCTATCATTTATTTCAAATCCAATTCAACCGGGCAATGATCTGATCCCATAATATCTGTAAGTATCTTCGCATCGTCCAGTCTGTCCTTTAAACTTTCCGAGACACAGAAGTAGTCTATACGCCAGCCTGCATTCTTCGCTCTGGCACTGAAACGATAAGACCACCAGGAATAGATTCCTGTCTGCTCCGGATAAAAGTACCGGAATGTATCAATAAATCCGGCATCCAGAAGTTCAGTAAACTTCTGTCTTTCCTCATCCGTAAATCCTGCATTCTTACGGTTGGTCTTCGGATTCTTAAGATCAATCTCTTTGTGCGCTACATTCATATCTCCGGTCACAATCACCGGTTTTGTCTCTTCTAACTTCTTCAGATAAGTACGGAAGTCATCCTCCCACTTCATTCTGTAATCTAACCTTGCCAGCCCATTCTGAGAATTCGGTGTATACACTGTAACGAAATAAAACTCTTCAAATTCACAGGTGATCACACGTCCTTCCCGGTCATGCTCCTCAATACCGATTCCGTAACTCACCGACAATGGTTCTTTCTTTGTAAACACGGCTGTTCCGGAATACCCCTTCTTCACAGCATAATTCCAATACTGATGATAGCCTTCTAATTCCAGATTTAGCTGTCCTTCCTGCATCTTCGTCTCTTGAATACAGAAGATATCCGCATCTGCCTCATGAAAGAACTCAAGAAATCCTTTCTGTACACAGGCACGAATACCATTTACATTCCATGATATTAATTTCAATCTGCTGCATCCTCCCTTTCAAGAGTGTTGCTGTTCACCGACCATTAGCCAACTTTTCTGTGAATAATCAGCAACTTTCCATAACCGAATCAATAATACACCTCATCAAGGAATAAACCTCTTGCAGGTGCTAAAAATCCAGCCTGACTTCTATCTTTTGATTTCAAAGGTTCCTTCACACTCTCTATGCTTCGTGCTCCGGTTCCAACTTCCAGCAAAGTTCCTGTCAAAATCCTTACCATATGGTAAAGAAATCCTGTTCCTTCATATTGAATACTGACTTTGCTTCCTTGTCCGCAAATCATTATAGCATAAATTGTTCTTTTTGTGGACTTTTCATCCTTTTTATCCGTATAGCCGGCAAACTCATACGTGCCAATCAACAATTGTGCTGCCTTTCTCATCGCATCTAAATCCAATTGCTGCGGAAAATGATATGTATATCGTCTCGTGAATACATCTGCTTTCTCTGCCAGATCAAGCTGATAAATGTATCTTTTTCCGACCGCACTTTTTCTCGCATGAAATCCATTCCTCATAAGCTCTGCATCTAAAATCCGAATATCTCCGGGTAATCTTGAATTTATCTTTTCTGTAAAAAATCCATCCTCCACCTGACCAGAAAGAACTACTGTTGCAGTCTGTCCATTCGCATGAACACCTGCATCTGTTCGTCCTGAACCATCAATCTCCACTGGATATCCTGCCACTGACGAAATTGTTCGCTCCAGAATTCCCTGCAAAGTATTCTCTGTGTTTGCCTGTCTCTGCCATCCCTGATATGCAGTTCCGTCATAAGCAATTGTTAATTTATAAGTTCTCATTCTCGCCCCCGTGTAATATACTAACATTCTCCGAAAGATTGAAATCGGTTATACTCACGAATAGAGTATAACCGATTTTTATTATTTTAGAAATTTCTTCAATTCATCCATGAATGTATTCGCATCTTTAAACTCTCTGTAGACAGATGCAAATCTGACATATGCAACCGGATCCAATGCTTTCAGATTCTCCATAACAATTTCACCAATCTCACTGCTTGGGATTTCTTTCTCTTCACGATTAAAAATTGACAGTTCAATCGCATCAATTGTCTTTTGAATCTCTTCAGCCGGAACCGGACGCTTGTAGCATGCATTCAGAACTCCATTCTCTATCTTCGCTCTTTCATACTGTTCACGGTTATTATCTTTCTTAATTACAATCAGTGGGATCGTCTCTACCTTTTCATAAGTTGTAAAACGCTTGCCACATTCATCGCAAGAACGTCTTCTTCTGATAGAACTATTATCCTCTGCTGGTCTGGAATCAATCACTCTTGTATCTGGATTGCCACAATATGGACACTTCATATAATCCACTCCGCCTTTCCACGTATCTTATTGCCTTCATTATACACAATGTCTAATATTTTTGCAAAAACTTTTCTTCTTTAATTTCCACAAGAATAATATCCGGTCCAATCTTCTTTATACATGCAAATGGTATCACATATTCGCTATCCGTTCCAAAGAATCCACAGAACTTTCCCGGTCCCGGAACAATCAATGCTTCTATCGCACCGGAGCATTCATTTATCTGCAGATCTACTACACCTCCAAGACATTTTCCATTACAGATGTTCACTACCTCTTTTTCTTTTAATTCACAGAATCTCATAGGCATTATTCCATGATTGCCGATACTTTCTCTTAACTATTCTATGCATGAAATCAGAATCTGTTGTATAATAAAACTCACATGAACATACCAGCTTGGAACATATTATTTATATAAGCTTGAATAAATTTCTTATTTATTTACAACACTAAAATTTGCACGATATCTTTGATTGGAATTGCTGTCCTGTCTTCCAACTCGACCGCTTTTTCATATTGTCTGATTCTTCTCACCTTCCCCTGAACAGTTCGATATTGACCACCTTCCTTCTTCTGGTCTGCACAGAAATACGTAATCTTCACATCCGGATTTGTTTCCCTCTCGTCCTGTAAGCGTTTCTTAAGATATTGTAAACTTTGATCTAACCGTTCCAGTTCCTCCTCATCCAGTTCTACTCTCTGTTCTGTAAGTCTTGCTTCTTCCTTCACGACCTCTTCGTATCCGGTCAATGCTGAGAACGGAGCGAACTGTGCCGCTCTGTCCATCAACGGCATTGGTGGATGAACAGAAGATACGTGATGTGGACAATCTAAAATATCATCATATTTATGCTTTGTGTCCGCCGATCTGTCTGTTTCTCTCAATAGTTGTCGCTCCTTCCTGCAGATTCATTCCCTTCAGCACTGCATTCTTTCCAAATTTCTTCTTGAGTTCAAGGACTGCCTGCTGCATGCTTCTCTCACGCTCCCGTTCTTCTTTTTCCCGCTGATTTTGTTCTTCCTTCGCTTGATAATCTGTAAAAAGATCCATCTGTTCATACGAGTCCGTCTCTGCAATCTCACATTCCTGTATCACATGATTCGCCGCCAGTGATATCCTGCGTACAAGCAGTTTGGTATCCACAATCCTTTGATACAGTTCTACCGTTGCATCCACAATTTTTCGCGTGGAAGACGTATGCTCTTCCAAATTCATTGTTCCATGTGCATGCTTCGGAATCTTTCTCCCATAACGGTCTGTCTTTATCTCACCTCGGTAATTCTTCTGAAATTCTGATTGTTTCAGATTTTCAATATCGTATCCTACTGTCAGTACAATCTGGTTAGTCACAAGCCCTTTTTCAACCAGATCCAATACCAGTAATTCTGTCATCTCCCGAACAATGAGGCCTGCCTTTTCATAAGAATACGGACACTGCAATACCTGACCGGAACCGACACTGTTCGATGAAGGCTTGTAATTCTTAATTGCCTCCATCGTACACGGCTCCCAGCCCCATGCATGGTCAATCAGGAGTTCTGCATTCACGCCAAATAAACGATACAATAGTTCTTCATTGTAAAACTCCTGTGCGCTCCCCATTGAACAGCGGGCAATATCCCCCATTGTATACAGACCATTCTCCTCCAGCTTCTTCGCATACCCTCTTCCTACGCGCCAGAAATCTGTCAATGGTCTATGATTCCAAAGTTGTTCTCGATAGCTTCGTTCATTCAACTTCGCAATTCTCACTCCATCTTCATCAGGTTCGACATGTTTCGCCATAATATCCATTGCAATCTTTGCAAGATACAGATTCGTCCCAATCCCGGCAGTCGCTGTGATTCCAGTCTCATGAAGTACCTCCCGAATCATCTTCCTCGCCAGTTCTTCCGACGTGAGTCCGTAAGTTTTCAGATAGGAAGTTACATCAAGAAACACTTCATCTATGGAATAAACATGTATGTCTTCCGGCGCAATATATTTCAGATAGATTGCATAAATCCTGCGGCTGTATTCCATATAAAGAGCCATCCTTGGTGGCGCTGTCACGTAATCCAATGCCAGCTCCGGGTGTTTCCTTAATTCACGCTGGTCAGACGAACTTCCCTGAAATTTCCCACCCGGACTTCGATACCGTCTCGCCTCATTCACTTCCGCTACTTTCTGTACAACTTCAAACAAGCGGGCTCTTCCCGGAATCCCATAAGACTTCAGCACTGGAGATACCGCCAGGCAGATAGTCTTCTCTGTACGGGTCACATCTGCCACGACAAGATTCACCTCCAACGGATCCAGATCTCGTTCCACACATTCCACAGAAGCGTAAAAAGATTTCAGGTCAATTGCAATATAGGTGCGTTCTTTCATGGCATATTCCCCTTTCCTTTCGTTGATGTCTCTATTATATAGAACACATGTTCGTCTTTCAAGTAGGATTTTCAACATATTTTGCGATGCATATTTGTGCATTTTGTTGTGAACGGGCAACTCAGATTGATGAGAAATACTTGTTTCCTTGATACCGCAACGAGAAAAAGATAAACCATCTGTTTCCTGTAGTTTTTCAACAAAAGAAGCCTTACGATCAAACCTCCTTTCTGTCTGATCGTAAGACTTCATTTTCCCTTAAAAACTTGTCCGATAAATCGGCAATGCATTGATTACCGGTTCCTCATATGGATGTACCTCTTTGATTGCCTGAATAGTTTCATCCACTTTCTCTGTAAATACAGTTACCTCAACTTTTACTTCAGGTTCACAACTGATTTCACCTACATTTCCAATATAAGGAGATGTCCCGCCTAACGGTCTCCAGTAACTGGTAAGCTGTGAACATGACATACATGAATCATAATTGCCTATATGACCGGCATCTACTGACTGTAATGCTTTCTGTAGCTGCGAAATATGTGTTTCCGGAATAAAGATTTCTAATTTGCAATACTTGAAATCCATGCGATGCACCTCCTCAATGCACAAATAAAATTTATATCAAAATCCCGTCGCAATGATCTATTTCATGCTGAATGATCTGGGCTGTCCATCCGCTGTATTTCTCTTTTTTCTTCTTGAAATTCATATCCTGATATTCAACTTCTATTTCCTGATAACGTCTGCAGCTTCGCACTCCATCTAATGACAGACACCCCTCTTCCGTCTCATAAACGCCTGTGTGCTTCACGATTTTCGGATTAAACATAGCAATATTAAACATCCCCATATTCACTGCAATGATTCTCTTTTTTGCTCCAATCATATTTGCTGCCATACCTACACATCCTGCTTCATTTGCTTTCAATGTATCTAACAGATCGATTGCTATCTGTTTATCCGCTTCTGTCGCCGGTTCTGATTTTTGATTTAAGAAAAATATGTCTCTCATAATAGGCTTAATCATACTTTTTTACTTCCTTTCCATTCCCTGTAAACCATTCTATTTCTACAGAAATTTTTTCTTCTGTTGCTAAGCTTACATAATATTCATCTATACATCTTGTCTCAATAAAATATTCCTTTACTTTTTCATTTTCCCATTCTTTGCTAAATCCAATGCCTTTTACTTTCAGCTTCGCTTCTAGTTCTGTCCATAATTGAGTAAATATCCGGTCTTTTTCCTCCCCGCAAAGTTCAGACATTGCATTTTGTATTTCATTCGAAAATATCTTCTTCGCTGTAGCTTCGTGATACGGACGCACACGTTCAATATCAATGCCCACTTCCTGATCAGCAATCGCTAGAACTACATATTTACCGCTATGTGACAGGTTAAAATGTTTTCTTGCATCCACAAGCATCGGCTTCCCATTTTTACTTATTACAAGCTGAGCATCATTTTCTACACCTAAATACTCTTTTAAAAGATATCCCGCTATCAGCTCCTGTTTTTTATCCGTTTCTCTCTTATGCTTCTGATACTTTTCAACATATCTTTGTGCTATCTGTGAGAGAATCCACTCTTTATTGCATGATATTTTTTCTATATCAGCTATTATGATTCTTCCCTTGATCATTTATTATCTCATCTTTTCTATATACTTTTGTCAAGAATGTCACCGGCATTTTTGCCGCGAAACACACAATCCTCATCTGATATATACATATAGCAAAATCTTTTCTTTGTCAAGAAATTTGATTTTTTTGCAAGAAAAAAAACAGCGCTTTCGCACTGCTTCTCATTCCTGTCTATATTCCATGTACCTTCAAAACTACATACAGTCAAAACCAACACCATCATCCAAACCTATCACTGCTTTGGTTATGCCCTCGACCTATTAGTAACAGTCAGCTCCATGTGTTACCACACTTCCACCTCTGCCCTATCTACCTCGTCGTCTTCAAGGGGTCTT